>JBJESI010000059.1:0-12975 GCA_051882715.1 Oscillospiraceae bacterium | reverse complement strand
TATTTGCTTTACCGCTTTGGATTTGCTGAATTTTGTTTTTTCGCCGTCTGTCACGGGCTTTCACCTCACAATCTTTCGCTGTATGGAACATCTTACGGCTTGATTATACTATACGATAATAATTTTTTCAAGTCATTACGTTTTTTTGCCCCGAAATTTCGCAATACTATATTGAGGTGATTATTTTGGATTTCAGTTTTTTACTCAACATTCCGCTTTCCGTGCTGTCAATTATCGTTGTTTTTGCTCTTACAAAGCTTATAGGAAACAAGCAGATGTCCCAGCTTAATATGTTCGACTACATTTACGGTATTACGATAGGCTCAATAGCTGCGGAAATGGCAACGGATATTGAAAATTTTGAAAAGCCGCTTACTGCGATGATTATTTACGGCATTATAGGATTTCTTGTGTCATTGCTGAGCATTAAGTCCGTAAAAATAAGGCAGTTTGTCTCGGGCACTCCTATTATACTGTATAATAACGGAAAGTTTTACGACAAAAATCTTAAAAAAGCAAGACTTGATGTTCATGAGTTTCTTTTTCAGGCAAGAAGCAACGGCTTTTTTAACATTGCCGACCTGCAAACAGCCTTGCTTGAGCCTAACGGAAAAATCAGCTTTCTTCCGCTTTCCGACCGCCGTCCGGCTACTCCCTCCGATATGAACCTAATGCCGGAACAGGAAAAAATTCCGGCAAATGTTATTGTGGACGGAAAAATAATGTTTGATACCCTTAAAGGCACCGGAAACGATTTAAAATGGCTGGAAAACGAGGTTAAAAAACAGGGCTTTTCCGTTCGGGAGGTGTTTCTTGCCGTTTGCGACAGTTCAAATAATCTGACCGTTTACAAAAAGCAGCCGCCCGAAAAATCAAAAGCAATTCTCTACCGATAGGAGTGATATCTTGCTGATAGCCTTAATCCGTTCCGTTATCCTGTATGTATTCGTCATTTTTTCAATTCGCCTTATGGGTAAGCGGCAGCTGGGAGAGCTTCAGCCGTCGGAGCTTGTTATTACAATTCTTCTTTCCAACATCGCAACTCTTCCTATCGAGGACACAAACATCCCCATGATTATGGGACTTATACCTATTATTATCCTCGTTTCGCTGGATGTCATTATTTCAAATCTCACCCTGCAGTCAAAAACCTTAAGAAAATTCATTTCAGGCTCTCCGAGAATTATCATACAGGACGGCAAAATAAATCAGCAGGAAATGCGTAAGCTGAGATACAGCATAGACGACCTTATGGAATCCCTGCGGGAAATAAATATTTTTGATATTAAAGACGTACAGTTTGCCATTGTTGAAACCACAGGGAAAATAAATGTATATCAAAAATTCGGCGCACAAAACGTAACAGCCCAAATGATGGGACTTAAAGGCACGGACGAAAACCCTCCCGTTGTGCTTATCAGCGACGGCAAGCTTCTGAAAAAAGCCTTCAACAACACTAAGCTGGGAGAGGGCTGGGTATGGCAGCTTCTTAAAGAAAAAAAGCTTCAGATAAAAGATGTTTTTCTTCTGAGCGCTGACGATAACGGCGATTACTATCTCGTTAAAAAGGAGAACGGAAAATCTTGAAGAGAATGATTGTGTGTATATGCCTGTGCTTAACCGCAATACTGCTTGGGATAATCGGAATTTATAATTTAAAAAGCTGTACGGAAAAATTTTCCGTACAGCTTGATAAAATTGAAAAATTATATTCCGACGGCGATTTAAACGCCGCACTTGAAGAAGCGGAGTCTGCCCGTAAAACTTGGGGCAAATCAGCTAAATATGCCGCTTTCTATCTCGAACAGGATAAAATTCTTGAAATCAGCACATCGCTTGAGAGAATTATCGGGTTTCTCCGCGCAGACAGCGAGGAGGTCTACGGAGAATGCCGTAATCTCGGCTCTTATCTTACGTATGTTTATAAAACCCAAATCCCCGTTTTACAAAATATTTTTTAGTAATCCTTTAGCTCGGTTATTATCTTCATAAAGCTGTCGATATCGGAAAAGTCTCTGTAAACCGAAGCGAAGCGGACATAGGATACCAAATCTATATCCTTAAGCTTTGCAAGAACCTTTTCACCGATTTCATCGGACGTAACCTCACGCTGAAGCTTGTTGGCATAATAAATCTCAATGTCGTCTATAATGCCTTCCAGGGTTTCTATTCCGATTGAACGCTTTTTGGTAGCTCTGAGCAAGCCCTGCAAAAGCTTTTCCCTGTCGAAAGGCTCTCTTGTCTGGTCGCGCTTTATGACCATAAGAGGGAGTCGTTCGATTATTTCATAAGTAGTAAATCTTTTTCCGCATTTAAGGCACTCTCTGCGCCTTCTGATTTTTTCTTCGCTGGGTCTTGAGTCAATAACCTTACTGTCGTTATAGCTGCAATATGGACAATTCATTTAAAATGCTCCCGTCAATATACTCTATGTATATTTATTTTATCATTTTATATCCAAAAATGCAAGCAAATTTTAAACTTTTTCTTTTTCAGAAACATATTCTTCAATGACGTATCTCGCGGAGCACGGCGTCACTGTATAGTCGGCAAGAATAAACAAAAGCTCTTTTGCAGTCTCAAGGTCGGTTGTAACATCACGCATCAGAAGCTCATCATTTTCGCCGAAAAGTGAACATTGTATTTTAATTCCGTACCTGTTTATGCCGTCGATGGTTTCATAAAAGATTAAATACTTCAGTTTGCTTCCGCCTACTTCAATTTGCTCAATAATGTTTAACATAGTTTTCTCTCCGTTTCTATTTTTTTGCATATTTTGATTATACTATGTTTAACGGTGATTTCAAGCGATTTTCATCGCATAATTTGACATTTTACGTCATAATTCGACAAAATACGTCATTATTCTATTATTTTCATCATTTTTCGACCGACAGCTATAATAAATCGGACGATTTCACAAAAAATGTTAAGAATCATTCCTGATTAAACATATAGATATGCTATTTTTATGATATATTGATATTTTACGTGTAAAAATATCAATATATAGACAAAAGACGAAACAGCAAAATGCACAAAAGCGCCCAAAATAATCATATTATCATCGTTTCTTATGACGAATAAGAGTCTTATTGCCATAAATCAAAAAAAATCGGCAGACATCCGTCTGCCGAACAATATATTCTTCTCTTCGTTAACAATGCTTATTTTTTCGGCTTCTTACTTGTCTTTACCGGTTCCTGCTTCTCAGCAATCCTGTAATCTGCGGTATCAACAGGCAGAGCCTTTTTTCTCAGCAAATTCTCAATTCCGATTTTTGCAATAAGATATATCACCGCAAATACCGGTACGGAAACAAGCATTCCCACAATTCCGAAAAACTCTCCGCCTATTGTAATAGCAAGCAGCGCCCACAAAGGAGAAAGGCCTGTAAGGTCGCCCTGAAGCTTCGGGAAAATCAAATTTCCGTCAATCTGCTGAAGGACAATCATAAATACAACAAACCAAATCATTTTAAGAGGATCTACAAGAACTATAAGGAAAGCGCTCGGAATCGTTCCGATAAACGGTCCGAAATACGGAATAAGATTTGTAATGCCGATAATAACGCTTATAAGCACGGGATACGGCATACGGAAAATCATCATTCCGATGAAGCATATTATGCCTACAATCAGCGAATCCACAAGCTTGCTGACAATGGAGCCCATGAAGATATCGTTGATTTTACTGGTCAGTCCGAAAAATG
This sequence comes from Oscillospiraceae bacterium, assembly GCA_051882715.1. GTDB lineage: Bacteria > Bacillota > Clostridia > Oscillospirales > Ruminococcaceae > JBJESI01. Next base: position 9,263 of record JBJESI010000059.1, on the reverse strand, counting down.
AGTCGCACGGCTTCTTGGGAAGCATTGCGTACATAACCTTTTTTGTCTGAGCCATAAGCTTTTCCTTGTCCAGAAGAAGATAAATCGAAATAATCATTCCTATGAACAGATTTATCACTGCATTTGCAATACCGATAAAGCTGCTTGTTACCGTCGCGATTACCTCATAAATCTTATCTGCAATCGAAATATTGCTTAAATAGCTCGTAATCTGGTCAATTTGCTTGGTAAAGTAGTCAAGCATAGCCTCGTTCTCCGCAAGGCGCACCTCAATCCAGTGTTTAATCTTTCCTGCATACTGCGGAATATTTACCGCAAGCGAGGAGACGCTGTCGATTATTTCAGGAATGACAAAGGAAAGCAGTCCTGCAATTATTCCTATAAACACAAGAATTGTAAGCACTGTGCTTATCATTCTTTTGTGTGAGCGCTTCGCTTTTTTAAACACCCTTGATATTATCTTCTTTTCAATAAACATCATTATCGGGTTAAGAATATATGCCAGCACAAGTCCGATAAACAACGGAGAAAGGACTGACAGTATCTTTGTAAGCACGGTTGCTATTGACGAGAATTTAAAAATCGCCATTACGGCAAGTATGCTTATAAGTATTACTCCGAGCGCATATGCAGCAATAGTAATATATTTATCGTTTTTTTCTATTTTCATTTGTCCGCCTCCCCTTCCTTTCAATTATACATCATCATTTCTCAAATTTCCACAGTTTGACGAAAATAGTTTATTAAGAATTTCGTCCATGAGCTCAAGCGGATCGTCTTTTCCGACGGAAACGCTTATATAGGGCTTAGCTGTCGCAGAAAGCATTACTCTTCCTTTATACGCTCCCGCAAGGATACTTGTCATCTCCATTGCCGGTTCTTTCGTAAAGAAAAGCAAATTCCCGCTGCGCTGATTTATTTCCGTGATGCCAAGCCGTGCCGCCGAATTCCTCAAAAGCGCAACCTTTATAAGTCCCGTTACGGCCTTCGGAGGCTCGCCGAAGCGGTCGATAAGCTCATCGGTTATATCCATAGCGTCCGCCTGTGTGCGTACTCCTGCAAGTCGCCTGTAAATTTCAATCCTCTGGGCAGGCTCGCTGATATATTTTTCAGGGATATGAGCGTCAATTCCGATATCAACAAGACATTCCTCGGGAGCAGGAGGAAGCTCCTCTCCCTTTTGCTTTGCTATTTCCTCGGAAAGCAGTCTAATATACATATCATATCCGACCGCTTCCATATGACCGTGCTGACGTTCGCCGAGAATGCTTCCCGCTCCGCGTATTTCCAAATCACGCATTGCTATCCGAAATCCGGAGCCGAACTGCGTAAATTCCCTTATGGCTTCAAGCCGCTTTGACGCCACCTCGCTCAGAGCTTTTCCCTTTGTAAATGTAAAATACGCATACGCACGGCGGTTGTTTCTTCCGACTCTTCCCCGAAGCTGATACAGCTGGGAAAGTCCCATGTTCTGGGCGTCCTCAATTATAAGGGTGTTGCAGTTTCCCACATCTACCCCTGTTTCAATAAGAGTGGTGCAGACAAGCACATCTATTTCATGCTCCATAAGCTGACGCCACACCTCAACAAGCTCATCCTCGCCCATTCTTCCGTGAGCAACGCCTATTCTCGCCTCGGGAACCATTTGGGCAAGCTTTGCCGCACATTGGTGAATAGAGTCTATCCTGTTGTGAATATAGTATACCTGACCGTCCCTGCGAAGCTCCTTGGTAATAGCCTGGGCGATTATTCCCATGTCATATTCTATTACATATGTCTGAACAGGATAGCGGTTCTCGGGAGGCTCGCTTATAACGGACATATCTCTTATTCCGCTCATTGCCATATTCAAGGTTCTCGGTATCGGTGTTGCGGAAAGCGAAAGGGTATCCACGCCTACAAATTTTTCTTTCAACTTTTCCTTGTGCTGTACGCCGAATCGCTGTTCCTCGTCGATAATCAGTAAACCGAGAGATTTAAACTCTATATCCTTTTGAAGCAGTCTGTGCGTGCCGATTATTATATCAACCGTTCCGTCTTTAAGCTTTTTAAGTATTTCCTTTTGCTGTTTTGCTGTGCGAAATCTTGAAAGAAGCTCCACATTTACGGGAAAATCACCTATTCGTTTTACAATGGTCTGGTAATGCTGAAGAGCAAGCACGGTTGTCGGAACAAGAATTGCAACCTGCTTTGAATCCATAACGCATTTGAAAGCGGCTCTTAAAGCAACCTCCGTTTTTCCGAAGCCCACATCTCCGCAAAGAAGTCTGTCCATCGGAACGGGCTTTTCCATATCGCTCTTTATCTCGGCGATACATCTGAGCTGGTCGTCGGTTTCGGCATAATCGAAATGCTCCTCAAACTCCTTTTGCCACACTGTATCCTCCGAAAAAGCAAAGCCCTTTGCGGAAAGCCTCTGCGCGTAAAGTTTTATCAGCTCCTCCGCCATAATTTTTACCGCACCTCTCGCTTTGGTGCGTGCCTTTTGCCATTCGGCGGAATTAAGCTTGTTAAGCTTGACCGAATTATCGTCCTTAGCGCCGATATAGCGTGAAACAAGGTCAAGCTGAGTTACGGGTACATACAACACGTCTGTTCCCGCATATTTAATTTTAATATAGTCCTTTACAACTCCCTGTACGGTAAGCTTTTCTACGCCCTCGTACTTTCCTATTCCGTGGGAGACATGAACTACAAGATCTCCGGGATTAATCTCGGAAAGGCTTCCGATTGCGGCGGCGTTTTTAGGCTTTTTGTGCTTTTCTTTAAGACGGCGTCCTGTTTTAAGGCTTGTTATAACCGCAATCTTTGCCGACGGGTACTCTATTCCTGCGCCGATTGTTCCTGAGGTTATCTGCACCTTGGAGGCAAAAAGCTTTTTCGGATTGTCCGTGTAATCTGCCGGGATACCGTCGCTTCTCAGGTCCTCGGCAAGAGTTCTTCCGCTCTTTTCCGTTCCCGCCATAACAAGAACCGCAAACGCCTGGCTCAAAAGCGGCTTCAGTTCCTCTTTTAGATATTTGAGCTCGCCGCTCCATGAAGAATTCTGTATCGCCGTGAAGCTTATGAGCTCGTCAAATTTCTTCTCGGACGCCGCTCTTGTGAACAAATCAAGATATGCCCTGTCCATTCTTTCCGTACGAAGGGTAATTTCGGGAAAATCAATAAGCATTCTGCCCATTGATTTTGTGTATTCTCCGCTTTCTAAAAGTGCCTTTAGATCCTCGGAGTGCTGTTTCGTTACGTTCAGAGCATTCTCCTTAACCGCGGCAAATTCGCTGATAAGGCAGATTTCTCCCTCAAAATAATCAAAAATCGAGGACGGAGTTTCATAGGCTAAGCTTATATATTTATCGGCATTTGAAAGCGTAAGTCCTCCGTCTGTTTTGGCAATGTCACGTTCGAGATTTTTCTTGACCTCTTCTGCATTTTTCCCGCGAATTTTTGAGCAAAGCCTTCTCAACGGCTCGGAGCTTTCAAGCAAGACCTCCTTTGCGGAAAATATGCTAAGCTCGGAAACAGGCTGAGTTCTGCGCTGGGTTTCCGTGTCAAAATACGACATGGAGTCTATTTCATCGCCCCAGGTTTCAATCCTAACGGGATAGTCCTCGCCCACGGCAAAAATATCCGCAATCGAGCCTCTTATTGCAAACTGACCGGGAGACTCAACCTTGGCGGCTCTGGTGTATCCGTTTTTCACAAGATTTTCGGCAAGCCGCTCCATATCAAGCTCGTCGTCCGAAAGAATATTTAACGCCCGCTTTTCAAATTCCTCCCTGCTGACGGTAAGCTGCATGCAAGCTTCGGCAGAAGCGGTTAAAACTCTTATTTTCCCCGTGATAAGCGACGCAATGGCTCCGAGACGTTTTATATTGTATTCTTCGGAGGCAGTAGCGTCGGAAATAAGCTGTAAATCCTTTGCGGGATAAAAAGCGCAAACCGCAGAGCCGTACATCGTGTTTATATCGTCGCACATTTTCATGGCGGCAGACTCGCTTTCGGCGATAATCAGTATATTCCTGTCGGGAAAATCGCTTGCAAGTCCTGCGGCGATATGCGCTTTATGAACAGCAGAAACGCCTGTTACATCACAAGGTACCCCTGCCCTCAGTGATTTAACAAGCTGTTTGTATTCATCTATTTGCCCTATGCCATTTATAAAAAAATTCATTTTTTTACGCTTTCTTAGTATTGAATTTGTTCATTGCTCCGCTCATGTCGCCCCGAACAATATATTCAAGCGCCTCGGCGCACATAGCAAAGCTTTCCTGCATTGCAGGAAACTCATCCTTCGTAAAATCGGAAAGCACCCATGCCGCAAGGTCATAATCGGGATGAGGTTTTTTGCCGACTCCGATTTTTATTCTTGCAAACTCGTTGCTTCCCGTTAAATATATTATATTTTTAAGACCGTTATGACCGCCGTCGCTGCCCTTTGCCCTTATTCTCATCCTGGCGCAGTCAAGAGAAATGTCGTCACATATCACAATAACATTTTGTATCTTAATCTTGTAAAAATTCATAGCCTCGACAACAGCTTCACCGCTCTTGTTCATATAAGTAGACGGTTTCATCAGCAAGCAGGTTTTTCCGCCGATAAGGCATGTGGAAACATCTGACTTAAATTTTATCCGCCATTTTGAACAGCCGTACCTTTTTGCAGTCTCATCAATGGCAAGAAAGCCTGCGTTATGCCGTGTGTACTCGTATTCCGAGCCGGGATTCCCGAGTCCTACAATAAGAAATTCAGGCTGGCCTGTGGGCTCTTTTTTCTCAATTTGCCTGAATAAATCAAAAATATTGCTCATTTTTCCTCCGATAAAATTCGTTTTCTTACATTTTACAATACCGTGTTTTCGTTGTCAAGAAATTATCTGTGCACGGCGTACATATGCCGAAATACAAGAAAAGACTCCCTTACAATAGGAAGTCTTTCTTTAACGAAATTATCTAAATTATGAGCCCTCTCAGCATTACAACATCAACGACGCTGATTGCACCGTCGCCGTTCAAATCCGCTCTTAAAATCTGTTCAGGAGTCACTTCTGTGCCGTTTGTGATTGCACTTCTCATTTCAACCACATCAAGCACACTTACTGCTCCGTCTCCGTTAAAATCTCCGTTTGGCTCAGCTTTTTCGGCGTCCGAGTCCGTTTCAACTTGGCTGTCTGTATCATCGGGAGGAAGCGTATCAAAGTCCGAGGTTATATCCGTATCAATGTCGGCTGCCGTATCGGAGTCTTGTTCCGTATCCGTATCTATGGCAATATCGGTATCTGTGCCGGGATCGGGTGATTTTTGCAATATGGCAAAATCAAGAACGCACCAGCCGCCCGTAAATCCCGGGAAGCCCGAGGCATAAGAAATTTTACCCCATGTGTAACCGTCCGCATCTATCTTTTCGCTTACCGTAAACAAGGTTTTGTAAGACATTGTTCCGAGCTTTGCAAAGGAAGTTCCCGCTCCCTTTCTCACATTAAGTCCGATATCTGCATCGCAGAGCCAAAGCTCGTCGCCGTCGGGAAATTCGTCATTATCCAAATAAATATAGTCAAAAACATCAGGGTTGTTGTTAATGAGAGTTCCGTCCTTTGCATTTAACTGAAAATGCAGGTGCTGACCTGTTGAAAGGCCCGAAGAGCCCATTATTCCCAGCTTATCGCCTGCGTTAACCCTGTCGCCCGCCTTAACGGTCAAGCTGCCGTATTTAAGGTGCATATATGTGGCATAAGAGCCGTCGTCATGAACTATCTTTATGTAGTTACCCTTTCCGTAATTGCAGGTATCGTTGGGGTAGTTGTTGATATGAGTGCAGGCTGTGGAGTCCGCCTCGGCAACAACGCCGCTCCTTGAAGCAACAACAACCGTATTTTCGGCATAGGTCGCTATGTCAATTCCTTTGTGCCCGTCCTCACCGCAATGGGAGGTTATATAAGTGCAGGTAGGAACCGGCCAGTAGTATTCGGCTCCGCCGTCTGCATAAGCCGCAGAAGGAATTAAAGGTATTATAAGTAATATTGCCACAACTAAAGACAAAAACTGTTTTACAGATGCTTTCACAGCAATTCCTCCAAAAAAGTCGCTATACTTTAATTATAAAAAAAATGTCCTTTCTTGTCAATGGTAATATATTCATGCAGGTTAAGCATCGGAGAAGCATACGAACACGCTCCAATGCTTAACTTGACTTTTTACTCATTTATGTTAAAATCTACGTATGCCTCTGGCAAAGCCATTATTTGAAATGATTTAGGAGCTTATTATGAAAAATTATATAAAAAAGCTTTTGCCGCATATTGCGGTTTTCTTTATCGTATTCGATATTCTGCCGATTATCTATTACTTCGGCGATACTGCGGCGGCAATGAAAATTCTGCTTTTGATTGTAAATCCCGTTGTCACAATCGTCTGCGGCTTTATCCACGGATTAAAAAACGGCTTTAAGCCGCAATATGTAGTCGCGGTGCTTGTCACCTTTGCCGCGTCGATGCTGTTTTACTACGAATTTTCGGCGGTGTTTTACGGAATTTTTTACTGCCTGTTTGCGCTTTTGGGAGTGGCGCTGGGCTGGATGCTTTCCCACATCAGCAAATAGTACCGAGATAAAATAAATATGCCGACAGGGCTTACCCTAAGTCGGCATACTTTTTTCAATGCTGGTCTGTTTGCAAGCAAAGCTTAAAACGCTTATCTTGCGGCAACCTCTACTGCAACTGCGCAGGCAACCGTAGCGCCAACCATCGGGTTGTTGCCCATGCCCATAAGTCCCATCATTTCTACGTGTGCGGGAACTGATGAAGAACCTGCAAACTGTGCGTCGCCGTGCATACGTCCCATGGAGTCTGTAAGACCGTAGGAAGCAGGACCTGCCGCAACATTGTCAGGATGAAGCGTACGACCTGTGCCGCCGCCCGATGCAACTGAGAAGTATTTTACGCCGTTTTCGTAAGACCACTTCTTGTATGTTCCTGCAACGAGGTGCTGGAATCTTGTGGGGTTAGTGGAGTTACCTGTGATGGAAACGTCAACCTTTTCGTGCTTCATAATTGCAACGCCTTCAAGTACATCGTTTGCGCCGTAGCACCTAACCTTTGACTTGTCTCCGCTTGAGAAAGGAACTTCACGGACAATCTTAAGCTCGCCTGTTGAGAAATCGTAATCTGTTTCAACATATGTGAAGCCGTTAATTCTCGAAATGATATAAGCGGCGTCCTTGCCGAGACCGTTAAGAATAACTCTTAAAGGCTTCTTTCTTGCCTTGTTTGCTGTTCTTGCAATACCGATTGCGCCTTCTGCAGCGGCAAAAGACTCATGTCCTGCGAGGAAGCAGAAGCAATCTGTTTCTTCTCTGAGAAGCATTGCGCCGAGGTTTCCGTGTCCCTGACCTACATTTCTCTGCTCAGCAACAGAACCGGGAATGCAGAATGCCTGCAAGCCGATACCGATTGCTTCGGCAGCGTCGGCAGCCTTTGTCACGCCCTTTTTAAGAGCTACGGCTGTGCCGAGTGTGTAAGCCCAAACTGCGTTTTCAAAAGCGATGGGCTGAACGCCCTTTACGATTTCTTCAACATTGATGCCCTTTGATAAGCAAAGCTCGTTTGCATCTTCAAGAGACGCAAGACCGTATTCCTTTAAACATGCCTCAATTTTAGGCATTCTTCTTTCTTGACCTTCAAATTTAGCCATTGTTTACGCCTCCCTTTCTTATTCTTCTCTCGGATCGATATATTTATCAGCCTCGTCGTAACGTCCGTAGGTGCTGATGTTGGACTCATAAGCTTCCTTGGGGTCAACGCCGTGGCGGATAGCCTCGAGCATTTTGCCGAGACGAACAAACTTGTAGCCGATAACCTCGCCGTTTTTGTCAACAGCAAGATTGAGGATGTAGCCCTCAGCCATTTCCATATAGCGAACGCCCTTAGCCTTTGTAGAGAAAATTGTACCTACCTGTGAACGAAGTCCCTTGCCGAGGTCTTCAAGACCTGCGCCGACGGGAAGTCCGCCCTCGGAGAAAGCTGTCTGTGTTCTTCCGTAAACGAGCTGGAGGAAGATTTCACGCATTGCAACGTTGATAGCGTCGCAAACGAGGTCGGTATTAAGAGCTTCAAGAATTGTTTTGCCGGGGAGCACCTCTCCTGCCATTGCGGCAGAGTGAGTCATACCCGAGCATCCGAGAGTCTCAACAAGAGCCTCCTCGATAATACCGTCTTTTACGTTAAGTGTAAGCTTGCAGGCGCCCTGCTGAGGTGCACACCAGCCCACGCCGTGTGAAAGGCCGCTGATGTCCTTGATTTCGTAAGCCTTTACCCATTTGCCCTCTTCGGGAATGGGAGCAGGTCCGTGCTTGGGTCCTTTTGTAATAGGACACATGTTCTCAACTTCGTGAGAGTATAGCATAATGAAATTCTCCTTTCAGAATATATGAAACGTTATTATACACGCTTTCTTTTCTATTATAAATGGTATTTTGTAATTTATCAAGAATTTTGACGAAATTTTATTCAAAATTTTTGATAAATTTACTTTCGGGCATATTTTATTTTAAAAGGTCAATAATACAATTAAGATTTTGCGTAAAAAAACGCTAAAATCTCAGCACAAATTTGCAAATTTGTAGATTGGAGGTTGCTATGTTAGACAGGATAGCTTTGGTTCTGCTTGTTATCGGCGGACTTAACTGGGGGCTTGTGGGTCTGTTTCAATTTGACCTTGTAGCATGGGCTTTCGGCGGTGCGGCAGGTATTATCAGCAGAATTATTTATGTGCTTGTTGCCCTTTCGGCGCTGTGGTGCATATCGCTTTTTTTCAGAAAAAACGAGGTTATCGAAAGCAGCGCAAGCTAAAGGTGCTCAAACAAGCTTCTGAGAACCGTCTGATTTTTTCAGGCGGTTTTTCTCTGTTTTTAAAAACGGCATATTTTTTGTCCCCTTATCGGCTTTTTTTATGTTTATATAATAGAAGCGAAAAAATTTCGCTTAAAATTACAATACGAAAGAGGGATACTATATGAAATTTAAACGTTTTATTTCCATTGCGTGCGCCGCTGTGATGCTCTCGTGCAGTGCGTTTGCGGTTGAGGAGGATTACTTAAACAGTATCGCCAAAGAGCAGTCATATTTCCTGACGGAAACACATTTAATCGACAGTCCGTACAGCGATGATTTTGACAATCTCACATCGAGTACCGTTTATGAAGACGACGACAAGGTGCTTTTCACTTTCTCGTGCAAGGGCAAAAAGAACAGTTATTACGGCGCAAGCAC
>JBJESI010000058.1:0-2848 GCA_051882715.1 Oscillospiraceae bacterium | reverse complement strand
AAAAATTCAAACGACATCATCGGCAGTGTTTCTCAGGCAAAGGAGCTTGAGGCGGCGGGCTGTGAAATAGTGCGTGCGGCAATCCCCGATATGAACGCCGTAAGGCTTATCCCCGCCATAAAAAGCGAGGTGAAAATCCCGCTTGTGGCCGATATACATTTTGATTACAGGCTTGCTCTTGAAGCAGTGAGCGCAGGAGTTGACAAGGTTCGTATAAATCCGGGAAATATAGGTGACAGCGAAAGAGTCCGTCAGGTTGCAAAGGCGTGCAGAGAGCATAATGTCCCCATAAGAATAGGGGTAAATTCAGGCTCCTTAGAGAAGGATATCCTTGCCAAATACGGCTCTCCTACCGCCGAAGCTCTGGTAGAAAGCGCAGAGCGCCATGCGGAGATGCTGACAAGATATGACTTCGACGATATAGTGATTTCCATAAAGTCATCGAATGTAAATACAATGATTGATTCCTACCGTCTGCTTGCTCAGAGGTGCGATTATCCCCTGCACCTGGGCGTAACCGAGGCAGGTACCGAGCGTATGGGAGTAATCAAGTCTGCGGTAGGCATTGGCTCGCTTCTCCACGATAATATCGGCGACACAATAAGAGTATCGCTTACGGCAGACCCCGTTAAGGAAATCTATGCGGCAAAGGACATTCTTACCGCCGTAGGAAAGGGAACGGGTATTGAGGTTGTTTCCTGCCCGACCTGCGGAAGAACGAGAATAGACCTTATCGGACTTGCCGAGAGGGTAACAAAGGCTGTCGAGAATATCAATAAGCCCATAAAGATTGCCGTAATGGGCTGTGTGGTAAACGGTCCGGGCGAGGCAAGGGAAGCGGATTTGGGCGTTGCGGGAGGCGACGGCTACGGGCTTATTTTCCGAAAGGGAGAAATACTGAAAAAGGTTAAAGAAGAAGACATAATTTCTGAGCTTCTGAGTGAAATAGAAAAAATCTGACAGGTGAAAAAATGCAGTCTAAAACAATCGGAGAGCTGATAAAAAACACAAATATAGAAATATCCGAGGATTTTTTATCGGCAAAAATTGATAGAATCAGTTTTAATCAAAGAGAAAATAGAATCAGCCTTTTTGCAGGCTTTGAAAAATACATACCGCATGTGGAAAGAACGGAATTTGAAGCTTCGCTTTCAAAGGCTTTGGGAGCGCAGGCGGTTTTATGTCCGCGCTTTCCCGAAAACGCTTTCACGAGCGATATTGCGGCCGATCTGTCCCTTGATTTAAAGGCGAAGCTTTCGATGATAAACGGCTATTTAACCGGAGCGTCGGCTGACATAAAGGACAATATCCTGACTGTTTATTTAAAAAACGGCGGCAGGGAAAAGCTTATGAAAGCTCATTTTTGTGAAAATCTTTCTGCGCTTATAAATGAATATTTCGGCTTGTCCTTTACGGTTTTGCTTGACGGCGTGACGGAAATTTCCCGTGAGGAATACGAGAAGGCTCATGAAGAGGAGCAGGCAAAGGCTGCAAAAAAGCTTGATGAAATTGCTCCCGTTTCTGTTTCTGCGCCTGAAGTAAAGCATGAAACGGTACGCGGACTCGATGATTTTGAGGGCGCTCCCATTGAAACCGATTCAGCCGAGCTTATAAAGGGACGTCCCGTCAAGGGAAAGCTTACCCCGTGCAGGGATATAAGCGAAATGAGTGGTAGGGTTGCTCTTTGGGGCGATGTCTTTGAGAAGGACGAGCGTGTGACAAAGGATGGAAAGCGTAAGATTATCAGCATTTCAATTACCGATTATACAGGCTCTCAAACTCTGAAGATAGTGGACGAGCTTGAAAAATGCAAGGTAATCGACGATATTTCAAACGGACAGACCTTGCTTGTAAGCGGCGTGCCCAGCTACGATAAATATGATAATCAGCTTAATATCAGACCTGACAATATTATGCGTGTTAAGCGTAAAAAGAAACAGGACAATGCTCCGAAAAAGCGTGTGGAGCTTCATATGCACACAAATATGTCGCAGATGGACGCTATGACTCCCGTAACCGAGCTTGTAAAGCGTGCACACGAGTGGGGACATCCCGCAGTAGCCATAACCGATCACGGCGTAGTTCAGGCTTTTCCTGACGCAATGTATCTTGTGGATTCCATACGTGAAAAGGACCCGAATTTCAAATTGATTTACGGTGTTGAGGCTTACGCCGTAAACGACTGCGTTACCGCCGTAAAAGGTAATGCCGACTGCGATTTCAAGGACGAAATGATTATTTTCGACCTTGAAACAACTGGAACTAACGCTCAGTCTGACAGGATAACGGAAATCGGAGCGGTAAAAATCAAGGGAATGTTCGTAACGGAAACCTTCAACACCTTTGTAAATCCCGAAAGACCGATTCCTGCTCAAATCGTGGAGCTTACAAGCATTACCGACAATATGGTTAAGGACGCTCCCAAGGAAAAAGAAGCGCTTGAAGAGTTTCTCAAATTCTGCGGGAGCTCAAAGGTGCTGGTTGCCCACAATGCCGATTTTGACACGGGCTTTTTGAAAAATGCCTGCGAAAGAAACGGAATTACATATGATTTTACTGCGGTGGATACTCTTGCAATGTCAAGGGCGATGCTGAAGGATATTAAACGTCACAAGCTGAATGTAATCGCAAAGCATCTGGGACTTGCGAATTTCAACCATCACAGAGCCTGCGACGACGCAAAAGTGCTTTCTGATATTTTCCTTATTCTCATAAAAAGACTGTCGGATGAAAAAGGAATTTCAAATATAAGCGAGATAAATCTTGCTTTGGGCGACGCCGATCCCAAAACGCTGCCGATGAATCATCAGATAATTCTTGTAAAGAACAAGACAGGACTCAAAAACTT
>JBJESI010000057.1:0-2862 GCA_051882715.1 Oscillospiraceae bacterium | reverse complement strand
TTCTTTTGTTTATTTCCGTTGTGTTCAAAAAGAGTGACCTGCACATTTTTCAGGGAAAGTCCCATCATCTGAGCGCAGTATTTGTCATCGCTGACTAAAGCCGAAAGCGAGGGGGACAGTTTTGTTACCGTGTGGCCTGCTTTTTCTGCAAGCTTGTAGCCGTCTCCGTCAGAGCCGGTTGCAGGGTAGGAAAGTCCGCCTGTTGCAATAATTACCTTGTTACAAAGGTATTCACCGCTTTTTGTAACAACTCCCTTGATTTCGCTGTTTTCTATAATCAGGTCTGTAACTTTTTCGTCGATTAAGCGTGCTCCGAGAGCTTTTGCGGCTTTAAAAAGCGTATCCGCAATATCATGTGCATTATCCGATTGCGGAAATACTCTGCGGCCTCTTTCGGTTTTAAGGGGAACGCCGAGGCTCTCAAAAAGCTCCATCGTGTCCGCAGGCGTAAAAGACGATAATGCGCTGTAAAGAAATTTCGGATTGGTGGGTACATTTTTCAAAAACTCGTCAACATCGCAGTTGTTTGTGACATTGCACCGACCTTTTCCGGTAATGGCGATTTTTTTGCCCGCCTGCTTGTGCTTATTAAAAATCAGAGCTTTTTTTGAGTCTTGTCCCGCCGAATAGGCAGCCATAAGTCCCGCCGCTCCTGCGCCGATGATAATTACATCAGGCTGCATCAGCTTTCACCCGACTTTTCGTAAACATCATATTTTTCCCAGATGCTTTCGAGAATTTTAAATGATTCTGCGGTTTCCGAATGTTTTTTTATACTGATAGCCGCAATAAGAGCATTGAGAATTGAAAGCGGAGCAACCAGCGAGTCAACAAAGGAAGCCATATCGCTTCTTGCGAGAATAACATGATTTGCTCTGCCTGCAATGGGAGAGAGCATACTGTCGGTAACCGCAAGAGTATCCGCACCGTTATCACGGGCAAATTCAAGAGCCTTTATGGTTGTTTTTGAATATCTCGGAAAGCTTATTCCTATCATTATATCTCCCTTTTTAATGCGGAAGATTTGCTCGTAAAGGCCGTTTGCACTGCCGGAGGAGACAAGATGAACATTCTCAAAAATCAATCCGAAATAATAATGGAGAAAGCTTGCAAGCACCGATGAGCTTCGTGTGCCGATAATATAGATATTTTCAGCGTTTATGATTGCGTCGGCGGCACGGTTAAAATTCTCCTCGGAAATCTCGTCTATTGTCTGACGTATTCTTGCAATATCCGATTCAAGGACGTTGGAGATAATATTGTCGCCGATTCTGTCAAAGTATAAATCCATACGCTGGATATTGTTGAGCCTGCTCCTTGCAATTTCCTGAAGAGCTTTTTGGAAAGAGGGATAGCCGTCGTATCCGAGAAAGCATGCAAAGCGAACAACGGTTGATTCGCTGATGCCGATGGCAGAGCCGAGCCTTGCGGCGGTCATAAAGGCGGCCTTGTCATAATTATTTAAAACAAAATCAGCAATAAGCTTCTGACTTTTTGAAAAATCAGCGTAGTCATTTTTTATAGTGGATAATAAATCCGAATTCAAAATGAAAGCCTCCTAAAAATTATTTGCCGTCGCCTCTGAGCGAGCAGATACAGCCGCAGTATTTTTGCCTGTAAAGTCCGATATCCTTAGCCATTTTCTGACCCTCGCGGTAATTCGGACGAAAATCGTGATAATAAAAATCAATTCCGAAGCGCTTTGCGGCCTTTGACGCAATACTGCAAATAAGCTCGTGATCCTGATACGGGCTTATAAGAAGAGAAGTGGTAAAAGCGTCAAATCCGTTTTGGGACGCAAACTCTGCGGCCTTGTTTATCCGAAGATTATAGCACATATTACAGCGTTCATCCGTGGTACCCTTGAAGCTTTCCCATGTATCCTGCATAAAGTCGTCGAAATAAGTAGTTTTAAAACCGTATTTTTCCGACAGAATTTTCACATTATCCCGTCTTCTTATAAATTCCTCCATAGGCTGAATGTTAGGATTGTAATACAGCCCTTCAAATTCAACGCCGTTTTTGGTTAAAAAATCTACGGGGAATGAGGCGCACGGACCGCAGCAAATGTGTAATAGAAGTTTCATATAACACCCTGATCGTTTTTTACATATAATAATTTTAGTATATCATAAATTCGTTAAAAACACAATATTATATACGTTAATTTTTTGATAAATTAAGTATTGTGTTTTTTGTCGCATTATGATATAATTACTTGCGTTTAGTCTTGATAAACGCAAAAATCTTATAAGAGGGAGAAGAATTAAAATTTAAGCGCCAGGCCTTTTCAAGAGCGTATTTCGCAAAGGTGACGAGGAGGAAAGTTATCGAAATATTCGGCGGATGCTTTCCCGGCTGCGCAAGCAGTCGTAAGGTTGGATACAAAGGCTGAGATGCCCCAAAAATTCAACTAAAGCTTATGAATATAAGGAGAATTAGTTTATGTGCGGAATAGTTGGCTATGTCGGAAAACGCGAATGTGCCGACGTGCTTGTAAACGGCCTGCGAAAGCTCGAATACAGAGGGTATGATTCAGCGGGAATTGCTGTTTTCGAGGATGAAATAATCAAGGTCGTTAAAGCAAAGGGAAGACTTGTAAACATCGAGGAAAAGATGGAGCATGAGGGCAAGCCCCACAGTCACTGCGGAATAGGCCATACAAGATGGGCTACCCACGGCGAGCCCTCTGATGTGAATTCGCATCCTCACAGCGGCGACAAGCTTACCATAGTTCACAACGGTATAATTGAGAATTATCTCAGCATCAAGGAATATCTTTCACAGTTCGGTGTTGAGTTCAAAAGCGAGACCGATACAGAGGTACTTGCTCAGCTCTTAAACTATAATTATAACGGTAAC
>JBJESI010000056.1:0-2911 GCA_051882715.1 Oscillospiraceae bacterium | reverse complement strand
CAAGCAGGGAATTTGTGTGCCAAATTCTTATGAAGTTTTAGATAACTGTCCTTAATAAACCTGCTCATTTGCTTCGGGGATTATTTTATACTCGCAGGAGTTTTAACCTACGTCCTTTACATCGGTAATCATCCATGAAAGAACGGTGTCAAGTATTACATCTGAACCGCAGTAGGGGCATATCCTGTTGCCGGAATCGGTTATCGCTCCGCCGCAATTCGGACAGTTAATCGTTTTTGACGCTGTTTTTCTGTCAAAAATTTTAAGGGTATATTTTGTTTCAAACCTTGTTTCAAAAACGCTTGAATTAACCGTATAGCCGACCGACGAAAGGTATGTAATAGTTGCGTAGTCCCTTGTTTTATTGTAGCCTGTCATTGCCGTTTGGCGGATTATTATATCGGAAATTCCCGTTTGCCCGCAGGGCACGGTCATTTCTCTTACAAGGTCGCTTACATTGCTTGCGGTAATTGCGCTTTTTTCTCCGAAACGCACCAAAAGGTATTCCTTGAGAAAAGCGGCGATTGCGCTTTCCGCCTCGGGAGCGTGAAATTCGGGATAATCTCTCAGCACTCTGTCCAGATAAATCGGCGTTGCGCCGGGAACGGATTTCGGCTCGGGGCGGGCGTTAAGTCTGTCCCAGTCTACGGCTTTTAATACACGGCCGATGTTGGCAAGTTCGCTGCTGTAAAAGCTGCGTTTAATTCGGCGCACTACCTTTGTAATCATTGTGATTATAACAATTATGAGAACAAGTACAGTGATTATTATAACGCCGGGTACAATATATTCGGAATACTGTTCCATGACTACCCCCGTTTTATCATTTCGTCAATACATTTACGGGCTTTGATTATTGTATCGCCGTCAAGCTCCATAACCTCGCCGCCGACCCCCTGAACGGCTCTTAATACATCAATCAGGGTCGTAGCTTTCATATCCTCGCATATAAATCCTTTTGAAAGCGGATAAAAGCGCTTGTCGGGACATTCAAAGGACAGATGCTCCGCAATGCTGTTTTCCGTGCCGATAATGAATTCTTTTTTGTCCGATGCTTTTGCAAATCGCATAATATCTGCGGTAGAGCCTACAAAATCGGCGCAGTCGGTAACCTCTTTTTTACATTCGGGATGAACAAGGAAAAGCGCCTTCGGGTGCAGAGCCTTTGCTTTTTCCACATCCTCGGCGGTCATGGAAGCGTGTATCGGACAGCCGCCGTCAAGAAGCTTAATGTTTTTTTCGGGAAGCTTGGCGGCAACATAGGAGCCTAAATTGCAGTCGGGTATAAAGAGAATATCTTTATTTTCAAGACTTTTCACAATTTTAACCGCCGATGAGGAGGTCACGCACACATCGCTGACGGTTTTAAGCTCGGCCGTGGTATTTATGTAGGTGACAACCGCATAACCGGGGTTTTCTTTTTTGATTTTAAGTATATAATCCTTACTCATCTGCTCCGCCATGGGACAGCCTGCGGTTTTGTTTGCAAGAATCACGGTCTTTTCGGGAGAGAGGATTTTTGCGGTTTCAGCCATAAATCGGACTCCGCACATTACTATTGTTTTCTGCGGAGCTTTCGACGCCCATACGCTGAGCGCAAAGGAATCCCCCGTGCAGTCCGCAATTTCGACTATATCCCTTGACTGATAGCTGTGCGCCACTATTGCGATATCCTTTTCTTTTTTAAGCCTTAATATTTCTTCCTGAATATCCTTAATCATGATTTATCCTTTCGGCGTGTTTTTCAAAACATATTCTTCATATTTTTCAAGGTCGTAAGAGGGATTTTCATCTTCTTTTTTGGAGGCGGAATTAAAGCTTTCACGTTCCTTTTTCACGTCCTCGGGCGTTTTAACTCCCTTTTCCCACCAGCTAAGCAGTATCTTGTCCACATAAGCAAAGGAAATTCTTGCGGTTTTATTGCACATAATGGAGTATGCTTCTTCAATCATTTCAAAGCTCATTTTGTATTGCTCGGTCCACTTTGTGATGAATTCCTTTTCTCTTGTGTTCAGATTGCGCTCTATTCCGAACATTTTTTTAATGCGTGCAAAGCTTTGGCTTTGCTGTTTTAATACGGCTATGTAGTCCTCCGCCTGCCTGTGGGTTTTAATTCCCATATCCGCCCAGCTTGCCGCAACGCTCTCCGCATATCTTACAGAGAGCTTGTCGATAGAGCGGCAGTAATTTATAAGTATCAGAATTATGTCGGTGGACATTCCGATGTAATCGTGAATGCTTATAAGCCCTCTTTGCTCGGTGTGGTTAAGAGGTCTGCCGAAAATTTTCTGCGCCTCGTCAAAGAGAAATTTTACCTCTGATGACTGTTCGAGTCTTGATGCGATTTCCCTTGGAGTGAGAGCGTTTGTTTTGTCCTTGATATTTACTGCATTTGCAGGAGATATTTTTATGCCGCCGTCCTTCTTTTCGGCGATAAAGCCAAAGGACGGCTCATTCGCAGGAGGAGAGAGCTCGCCGCCGTTTTGGGCAAGCAGTCCTGCCTGTTCCCAGAACACAAGAGCGTCCGTAACTGCGTCCTCGGAAAGCCGAAGCTCCTTTGCAATTTGCTTTTCGGAAAAGCTATCGCCGCCGTGCCTAAGGAGATACAAAAGCGTTTTTATCGCCGCACTGCTTGCAAGGAGAATATAGTCGTCAACTACGGCGGAGGGCACTGCGAAAACGCTTTTCCACGCTCCGAGATTTATACTGTAATTCATAATCAAGCCTTTCAAAAGTTTTTAAATCGGAGCAAAGCCTGATAAGCTCGCAAAATCTAGCTGCGACGATCCCGCCGCAGGGAGCTTTGCTCCTCAGGGTTTCGGTGGGGGACATATTGCCTGAGTTATAACCCCCGCCGAAAGACTGAAATGGAACCCGCCGCCTTACGGCGGGGGACATCTTGCGGCTTGGT
>JBJESI010000055.1:0-2921 GCA_051882715.1 Oscillospiraceae bacterium | reverse complement strand
ATATTATCCTGTGAATTATGAAGCCGCAATACCATCTATGAAGGAGTGCTTGAGAATAAGGTCAAATGAGCGCATTGATGAATCAAACCTTGCTCTGCAAACGCTTGCATTAAAGCACGGCGCACGTTATATAGACATAAACGCTAATCTTAAAGATAAGCTCGGCAGGCTTAAATGGAGCTATACTATCGACGGAATGCATATAACCGAGGAAGGATACCTTTCCGTATTCGATGATTTTATGAGATATGCAAGCGAACCTAAGTGGAAAAAATAATTTTTCGTATGTGTAAATAATAGGCTGTAAGCCTTTATTTAATAAATTTTCGGGAGGTAAGTTTATGAAAAAGACACTGAAAAAACTGTTGTCATCGGTTTTGTCATTGGCTCTGGCGTCAAGCGCATTGGTACCTATACCTCATTTTGCCAGCGCTGCCGACGAGCTCATCGAAGTGGTAAATTGGAGCTTTGACGGAAACGATGCTTACAGTGCGGATTGGGGAAAAGGAGGTTATACAACCACGAGCCTTACTCCGACCTACACAATCACAGACGGCCGTCTAAAGGTTGACGAGGACTACACGGTTTTGACATCGACCTATAACAGAGTTATGGCTCAGTACTCATTCGGCGAATCGTCACAGTTTGATTTGAGCAGTGCGGTCAAGTTTACATTTGACTATTACTGTGAGACTGATAAAGCACCGAACAGCTTTTTGCTCGTATTTTCAGGCAAGCTTGAGGGTGCGTCAAGCTCGACTACAAAAACCGACAGTGCGGCGTTCTCAAAATCTGCCGTAAAGTATGAAAGCTCTGACTTAGAAGGCTACGACAAATATGCGGTAACCATTGACCTTACCGTTACGGAGGATTTTAAGACGCAGAGAGCGCACACAGCAAGACTGCAAATTGGTGAAATCCGCACGGATAATACATATAACGGCTCGGTATTTTACGATAACATAACTGCGTGGAAAATCAACGAAAACGCACCCGAAGCTGTAATTGACGCAGATAAGGCGGTTTATAACAAAGCGGTAACTGCAGCTCCTAAAAATATGGAGGGTACCATTGATTATCAGTGGTATAAGGCGTTCTCTTATACATCGGAGGGAACTGCAATAGACGGAGCGACTGAAGCTTCCTACACGCCGAGTATCGACACAATCGGAGGATATGTATACTGCACACTTACAAACAATTCAAAAGAATATGTTTCTAAAAGAGTAAGGGTAATTGCAGATGAAAGCACAATCAAAGAAACTCCGATAAAGCTGACGAATACAACAATCGCTGAGGGTTCTTCAATCTGCTTCTTTGTAAACACAACCGCAACCGGTTCATCATCATCGTACTTTGATATTTCCAAGATGGCTTACGGCGGATATTTTTACATCGAGTATACGGGCGACGTAAGCGATGTACCTCAGCTTGAACTCGGCACGTGGAGCACATCACATTCCACAACCGATATAGCCGCTACCGAAACAGGCACGGCGTCCAACGGCAACCGTTATGCAAAGTACAGCTTTGAAGCTTGTGTAAACGGCTGGGGCGAAGAAGATTTCAGCGCATTCAAGGCGGTAAGAGCAAAGTACAGCGCTTCCGACAGTGCTGACATTACATTTACAAAGGTAAGCTGGTTCGGACATCCCGTTTCCTACGGCGAGCTTGGAGAAGAGGTTGCCGTTTCAAACAGCGGAATGTTGTTTACACGGCATGTAGGCGGAGATTTTGACGCTACAAGAATTCGTGAGGATTCCTACTTCTTTATTGAATATACAGGCGATTTTGACGGAATCGAATTTGTTGCAAACAGCCATTCAAAGGTTGTCGGCGGATATAACGAATATGTTGTAATTTCCGCACCCTCCGAGAGCGGAAATACGGGAAGCGGATATTATCAGATTTACACGGCAGCACAGATTAAAGAGGCTTTTGGCGCTGATTTCCGCTATATCGACTCCTTTAGAATTAACACCAAAGAAGGAAAAACAATAAATTCCAAGAAGCTTTATTTCTTTGAAAAAGAAGGAGCGCTTGTTGACGATATTTCTGCTGACGGATACACGGACGCAATAGATGTACCGTGGATTAAATATGCCGACTGTGCACAGGACGGAGTTGTGGTAATCGGCGCAAGCATTACTCAAAATCCGCTTGTTACGCCGTCCGCACTTTCGGGAGCGCCTTATTACAATGCAAACGGAGGCTGGAATGCCGTTCTCGACCGTACCGACTGCATTACATACGGTATCGGAAGCCAGACGACAATCAATGTTTCAAGAAGATTTTCCGAAATACTGAAATATGACTATAAGAAAATCATTATTCAGTGCGGAAACAACGACCTCGGCGCATTTTATAACAATATTCCCGGCGCAGTAAACCAGGAGGTTTCAAGCTACACAACGATGCTCGACCTTGTAAAAGCAAAGAATGACGAGCTGACAGCCCAGGGCAAGGACCCGATAACTGTTTACATTATCAGCCTTAATCCTACAAACGCAGAAGGCTTGCAGCAGACAATCGTTGCGGTAAACAATGCAATCAGCGAATTGACCGAGTCTTACGATTTTGCAACATACATCAACATTTATGATGATTTTGTAAACGATTATACAGGTTCTCCTTCAAATCCCGACTGTGATGAGTATCACGTGAATATGGACCTTGTAATGTCCGACGGCTTGCATCCTGTTTCGGCAGGCTACAAGATTTGGGCAGGCTATCTTAAAGAGGCAATGCAGTCGTCAGACCCGACCGACACCACCCTCACAACTCTGTCTTATCGCATGAGCGACACCGAAAGCAAATGTGCGGTAACGGGATTTGAAACGGGAAAATCAACAGGGGAAGCTAACACATATAATATGGCTTTGCCGAGGACAACAGCCGACGACGGAGCTTTTAAACTATAC
>JBJESI010000054.1:0-2923 GCA_051882715.1 Oscillospiraceae bacterium | reverse complement strand
GTTTTTAGCGAGCGGATTTAGGTATATTCGAGGAAAAACCGCAGTGAATACTTGCGTATTCACGAGGATTTTGACGAAGAATAGGCGTAAATATGCCGCTAAAAACCGATTGTGTTCGACTCTCTAATGCCTAACCGCTTTAAACCCCTGCATGCTTTTTAATAGCTTCAAAGGATTCGTCGCTGATATCATGCTCAATCTTGCATGCGTCCTTGACGGCGGTTTCCCTGCTTACGCCGAGCCGTACTAAAAATTCCGTTAAAAGCGTATGACGCTCGTAAATTTTTTCGGCTATTTCAAGACCCGCCGCAGTCAGCGTAAGATTTCCGCTTTGGTCGGTCTGAACATAGCCACCGCTTTTAAGCAAGCCGATTGCACGGCTTACGCTTGGCCTTGAGAAGCCCATATAATCACCTACGTCAACGGAACGCACACGCTCTTGCTTTTCCGACAGCAGATAAATAGTTTCAAGATACATTTCTCCCGATTCCTGCAAATGAATAATAAGCCCTCCCTTTCGCAAATCAGCCTAAAACAAGCCCGCACTAACCTCTGCGATATCGCTTTAAATAAAGAATAACATAAATGAGGGTAATTTTCAAGTTAATTTACATGTAACTTACAAAATTGCACAACAAACAAGTTAGCTAAGGCTAACAATTACTGCACTTCGCCGAAATTTTCAAAAAGAGCTGTGAAAGCCTTGACTTTTAATTCCCGCAAGCATATAATGTAGTCGGTTAGCAGAGGCTAACTATTAAATTTGTTTATGTTGTTAGCTTAGACTAACTAATATGAAAAGAGGGGTTGAAATTGATGCCGCTTACATTTGCACCTATCGGAGAAGAAAGTATCATCAGAAAGGTCGGCGGAAATCCCGAACTGAGGAAGCATCTTGCAAGCCTCGGATTTGTGCCGGGCGGAAATGTTACCGTTATCACAACAACGGGAGGAAACATAATCGTAAGCATTAAAGAGTCCCGTGTGGCGGTAAGCAAGGAAATGGCTCAGAAAATAATAATTCAGTAAGCATTGGAGGTATTATATGAACACGCTCAAATCTGCAAAAATCGGAAGCACCGTAAGAGTTGTAAAGCTCCACGGGGAAGGCGCTGTCAAACGGCGTATTATGGATATGGGCATCACAAAGGGCGTTGAAATCCGTATAAGAAAGTCTGCTCCCTTAGGCGATCCCCTTGAGATAACCGTAAGAGGATACGAATTGTCTCTGCGGAAAGCCGACGCCGAAATGATAGAGGTCGAATAATTAAGCCTCTGCTATATTTTGCAAGCTTATCAGGCTTTGCTCCGATTTAAATTTTTTTAAAGCGCTTGTTAGTCTACGCTAACAAGCAGAAAGGAAATATTATGGGAATAAGAATCGCTCTCGCAGGAAATCCAAACTGCGGCAAAACCACCCTGTTTAACGCTTTGACAGGCTCAAATCAGTTTGTGGGAAACTGGCCCGGCGTTACCGTCGAAAAGAAGGAGGGGCGCCTTAAGCATTACAGCGACGTAACTGTCACGGATTTGCCGGGAATTTACTCTCTTTCCCCGTACACTCTTGAGGAAATTGTTGCAAGGAATTATCTGATAGATGAGCGTCCCGACGCAATTTTAAATATTGTAGACGGCACAAATCTTGAAAGAAATCTTTATTTGACCACACAGCTCACGGAGCTTGGCATACCCGTTACAGTCGCCGTAAATATGATGGATATTGTGAAAAAAAACGGAGATAAAATAAATATCAGCGAGCTTTCAAAACAGCTCGGATGCAAAGTAGTTGAAATATCGGCATTAAAGGGAACAGGAATAGACGAGGCTGCAAAGGCCGCCGTCGAAGCCGCAAAAGGCGGAAATCCTGTCGCTTCTCATACTTTTTCAGGACCGGTGGAACACGCCTTAGCCCACATCGAAGAAGCGGTATTACATGACAAGCCCGCCGAAAGGCAAAGATGGTATGCAATAAAAATATTTGAAAGAGACGAAAAGGTTTTAAAAACTCTCAAGCTCTCTCAATCTGTTCTTGATCACATAGAGGACGACATAAAAGCCGCAGAAAAGGAGCTTGACGACGACGCAGAGAGCATTATCACAAGCGAGCGTTATATTTACATAGCTTCGCTTTTGAAAAGCTGTTACAGCAAAAAAAGCGCAGGCAAGCTTTCTGTGTCCGACAAAATAGATAAGGTCGTTACAAACAAATTTGCGGCTCTCCCGATTTTTGCGGCGGTTATGTTCATCGTTTACTATGTTTCCGTAACAACCGTCGGTACATGGGCGACCGATTGGGCAAACGACGGAGTGTTCGGCGACGGCTGGCATCTCACGGGCGGTAAGACTTATCAAGACGCCGCAGAGGAATTTACCGACGCCTCGGCAATAATCGGCGGATTTATTGAATATGCCTCGGAAAGCGGAAAGAGCACCGAAGAGCTTTCGGAGGCTCTTGACGCAGAATCAGAATCTTTCAGCGCCGATAATGCAAAAGAAAAGCTTTTTGCTTTCGCATCAGGCTTTTCGTCGGACGAAACCGCAGGGTATACAGTGGTTGACGAGGAAACCTTGGAGAGTGAAGAGCTGAGCGCAACCGCCGAGGACCTTGCCGGCGCTGTGGCGGTATACGAAAAATACGGCTTTGCAGAGCCTGCTCCCGAAGATTACGGCATATGGATTCCCGGTATACCGCCTCTTATTGAAAGCGGTCTTGACGCCGTACACTGCGCCGACTGGCTCAAAGGTCTTATTCTCGACGGCATCGTAACCGGAGTAGGCGCCGTTTTAGGCTTTGTGCCCCAGCTGTTTGTGCTGTTTATTTTCCTTGCTTTCCTCGAAGCCTGCGGATATATGGCGAGAATAGCATTTGTTATGGACAGAATTTTCAGAAAATTCGGTTTATCGGGAAAATCCTTTATTCCTA
>JBJESI010000053.1:0-2938 GCA_051882715.1 Oscillospiraceae bacterium | reverse complement strand
AAACGCAGCAGAAGCCTTTCTGCTGCGCTTTTTTTCAAATAAGGGGCTTGCCTAAGTTATAGATTACACTCCGCTTAAATCAAAATCCGGGATGAAGCTTTCATCTGCGGCGTCGCCCTCTTGGATAAAAGCGTTTTCAACTCCCAGCCCTATTGCAAAATCAAGAAGCCTGTCGTATTCTTTTTTTGTAACCTTTCGGTTGATTTCGGGATATGATTTAACATTTTCAAGGGGAGTAAACTGGCTCATAATGCTGATGTAAATGTCATTTCCGTATGTCTTAAAAAGATATTCAATAACCCTTTCGGAGTCCTTTTCATATCCGGGCAAGAGAAGATGTCTTACGATAACCCCGCTTTTCATCATACCGTTTTCATCGAAAACAGGCGCTCCCGTTTGACGCACCATTTCTCGAAGAGCCGTCTTTGCCGCCTGCGGGTAATCGGGAGCACGGGAATATTTATTTGCAAGCTCCGATGAATAATACTTGAAGTCGGGAAGATAAATGTCAATCAATCCGTCCAGCATTTTTAAGGTTTCAGCCTTTTCGTAGCCGCTTGTATTATAAACCACAGGAAGCGTAAGACCTTTCTTCTTTGCCGTTTCAAGAGAAGCTGCGATGAGGGGGACAAAATGCGTGGGAGTTACAAGATTGATATTTTCCGCTTTATTTTTCTGCAAACGGAGAAAAATATCGCATAATTCCTCCTTCGAGACTTTTTTACCTGTTTCTTTGCAGGAAATTTTTCTGTTCTGGCAGTAAACACAACCCAGCGAACAGCCCGAAAAAAACACCGTGCCCGAGCCGTTTTCTCCGGAAATACACGGCTCTTCCCATTTATGCAGGGACGCTCTTGCTACCGTTATTTTATCGCCTGAGCCGCAAAAGCCTCTTTCAAATCCTGTTCGGTCCACGCCGCAGCTTCGGGGGCAGAGAGTACAATTTTTGAACATATAACCACCTCTTGTATCCCGAATATTTTATCACAAAAAAATAAGTAAATCAATTCATAAATATATGGCATTTTTCGCTTTTATGTGATAGAATAAAAATACAGATAAACGGAGGCAGAAATGGATACAAAGTATATACTTTCAAAAGTGGATCACACCCTTCTTGCTCCCTTTGCTTCATGGGAACAGATTAAAAAGGTTTGCGACGAGGCGATGGAGTTTTCTGCGGCAAGCGTGTGTATACCGGCGTGCCGTGTAAGACAGGCGTCAGAGTACTGTCATGGAAGAATTAAAATATGCACCGTTATAGGCTTTCCTTGCGGAAACAGTACGACCTCGGTTAAGGCTTTTGAGGCAAAGAACGCTGTTTCCGACGGCGCCGATGAGATTGATATGGTTATAAATATCGGCTGGGTAAAGGACGAAAGATGGAATGATATTCTTGATGAGATAAACGCAGTCAAAAAAGCCTGCGGCGGGATGCTTTTAAAGGTAATAATCGAAACATGTCTGCTAAGCGACGATGAGAAAATCAAAATGTGCGAGATTATTTCCGATTCCGAAGCGGATTATATAAAAACATCGACAGGCTTTTCAAGCGGCGGAGCAACGCCCGAGGATATTAAACTCTTTGCAAAGCATGTTAAAAACGGAAAGAAGATAAAAGCCGCAGGCGGAATTTCGGGAATTGAGGACGCAAAGCTTTTCCTTGAACTGGGAGCAGACCGCCTGGGAACAAGTAAAATTATCGCAGGTATTAAAGAAAAAGCCGCAAATACGGCAGAAAGGCAGTGACAATATGTATCCGACACCTCATATCAATGCGACGCCTGAGGATTTTGCAAAAACTGTGCTTATGCCCGGAGATCCTCTGCGCTCAAAATTCATTGCGGAAAACTTTCTTGAAAACGCACGGCTTGTAAACAATGTACGCTCTGTTTACGGATATACGGGGACGTACAAGGGCGTGCCCGTCAGCGTTATGGCAAGCGGAATGGGAATGCCTTCAATGGGGATTTATTCCCATGAGCTTTTCAATTTTTTCGGAGTTGAAAACATTATAAGAATAGGCTCTGCCGGAGCTATATCAGAAAAACTGAAAATCAGGGATATTGTTTTGGCGATAGGCGCATGCACCGATTCAAATTACGCAAAAAGCTTTAATCTTCCGGGAACGTTTTGCCCTACCGCAAGCTATTCGCTTTTAAGGACAGCCGCAGATAGAGCCGAAAAAATGGAGCTTTCATTTTCAGTAGGCAATATTTATTCGAGCGACGCATTTTATAAGGACGAGGACGGGCTCCCCGACGGTATGAAAAGCACCGCTTCATGGCAGAAGATGGGCGTTCTTGCAGTGGAAATGGAGGCTGCGGCGCTATACATGAATGCGGCAAGGAGCGGCAAAAACGCTCTTGCAATATGCACGGTTTCCGACCACCTTGTAACGGGAGAGGAAACGACCTCCAAGGAACGTGAAGAGTCTTTTACACAGATGATGGAGCTTGCTCTTGAAACAGCGGCAACCCTGTGAGGATTGAAAATGGATATACACGATAAGCTTATAGAAGCCGCATTAAAGGCAATGGATAATTCCTATGCTCCTTATTCGGATTTTAATGTCGGTGCGGCGCTCCTCGGAAAATCAGGAAAGATTTACACAGGCTGTAATATTGAAAATTCGTCTTTTTCGGTAACAAACTGCGCTGAGCGAACGGCACTGTTTAAAGCGGTAAGCGAGGGTGAAACTGAGTTTGAAGCCATTGCCGTTGTGGGTGGAAAGCACGGTACGGCGGACGATTTTTGCTCTCCCTGCGGAGTATGCCGACAGGCGCTTTTTGAATTTTGCAAGGAAGATTTCAAGGTTATTTTAGCAAAAAGCAATTTTGAATACAAAGAGTATAATTTAAGCGATATATTACCTTTAGGCTTTGAGGTAGAATTATGAGAATGTACGACATTATTCATAAAAAGCGTGACGGAAACG
>JBJESI010000052.1:0-13549 GCA_051882715.1 Oscillospiraceae bacterium | reverse complement strand
GGCAGGGTCTGAGTGAAGAACGGATTCCGTAGGAATCGTGTGAACAAACACCTTATCCGATGTGAGCCGTCCGAGGAGCGTTACATAATCCTTGATTTCGCCCAGCGACATATTTGTTGTAAACTCGCCCTTATTATCGGTAAGGAACGATTCGATAATTTTTATTGTATCTATTGTACCGATGTCCTTAAAGTGTGAGAATGCGGCGGCAAGGAAGTAGCTTCTTGCTTCCATTCTTCCGATATCTGCGGAAGCATAGCCCCTCCTGTAACGAATCATTGCCTCAGCCTGTTCTCCGTTGAGCACCTGCTCGCCGGGGTAAATCGTGATATTCTGGTCGTAATTGATTGTCCAAAGCATATTTATCGGAATACCGCCCGTAAGGTCAACTACATCTCTGAATGCGCTGAGGGTAATTGTTGCATAATAATCAATACCGATCTGGAACTGATTGTTTACTGTTTTGATAAGACGGCCGATATTTGTTATTCCGTCGATTTCATCGTAAGCGTTACTGCTGTAAATTGCGTTCATCTTGCCTGTTGAGGTCATATCGAGGCCTACAAAGCTGTCTCTCGGAATATGGAGAATATGCAGTTCGTTTTTCTCAATATCAAAATTTACAAGCATCATTACATCGGTCAGACTCTCGCTCTCGTCAAGTCCGCAAAGGAGAAAGGTTTTGCTTTTTTCGCTGTGCTCAGCATTAGCAAACAACGATGTATCCTGGCTTACGTCCTCGCCCTCCTGAAAATAGCGCTGCTGTTTAAAAAACGTTTTCCACGCTATAAGCAAAATTACGCCTAACGAAGCCAAAATGAGCAATATAGAAATAATCACTAAAATTATTGATTTCGTCTGTTTCTTTTTTCTTCTTTTCTTTGCTGTTGCCATTGCTAATCCATCTCCCGTTTAGATATAAAGTAATTATATGCCCTCATCGTAGTGATAGGTATTTTACGTTCCTTGTCAATCTGCTTTGCTATTGTTAGCTTAATTGCTTCAAGCATTCCCTTATCAAGACTCTCATACACATATTCACGCATTTTTTCCACACCCGAATATGTACGGTCTTTAGAAATCATGTCCGCAAGATATATGATTTTTTCAAGACTGCTCATACCTTCTCTTGCAATAGTATGATACCTTATTGCATTCAAAATGTCAATATCAACGACTCCAAATTTATCCCGTGCAAAAGCGCTGCCGGCAATAGCATGCCAAAGCTGCGGCGCTTCAAGCTCCGCAGGCTCAAAATCAATATTTGAAGATATTACAAGTTGCTTTAATTTTTCCGGCTTTTCCTCTTTTTTTGCGTCGTGCAGAAGTCCCGCAGTATACGCTTTACCCTTATCCTCGCCGTATTTTTTCGCAAGCAGCACCGCTTCGTCCGCAACATTGAAGCAATGCTGTGCTCTTGCTTTTGAAAGGTTTTTCCTTATATAATCCTTTATTTCTTCGTAACCTTTAATTTTAAACACCCGCTTTCAAATATCAGGCACGCCGCATTGCGGCTCAGTCCGCTTGGTTTTTGTATAAACCGTTTTTCTGTATATATTCTGCAACTTTTTCGGGTACACAATCCGAAATATCTTTTCCAAGTGATACAAGAGCTCTGATTACCGTAGAGGATACATCGATTACGGGAGCTTTGCAAAGCTCGGTTATACAGCCGCTTTTTTTAAGCTCGCCGACTTTCTCTGAAAGGATTTCGTACTCATCCTCCGTTCTCGCCGAGCAAACCACTTTCGCAAGCCTCGATAGGAGTATATAATCCTTCCACTTTTCAAATATCATAAGCATATCGCCGCCAATAACGAGATAAATCTCGCTTTCGGGATATTTTTCCTTTATATATCTGACAGTGTCTATGGTATAGCTTGTTCCGCCCCGCACAATTTCCGCATCAGAAACCTCATATTTCTGCCTATTCTCCACCGCAAGCCTGCACATTTCAAGCCTGTGTGAAGCCGAAGCGTAATTACTGCCGCTTTTATGCGGCGGCTCTCCCGTCGGAATAAGAATAATCCTGTCAAAACCGTAAATGCGGTCAAGATTACCTATCAAATTTAAATGGCCGTTGTGGATCGGATTAAAGCTTCCTCCGAAAATTGCAATTTTCATATTTTAATCTTATTGTTCTCGGGATTTATTCTGAAAAAAACGATTTTTGTTCCGATTATCTGGACAACCTCGGAATCTGTTGCCTGCAAAAGCTCGCCTGCAATATCCTTTATATCGTCCGGAGCCGTTTCCAAAACCTTTATTTTTATAAGCTCTCTTGCGGTGAGCGCGTCGTCAATCTGCTTGATAAGCGCTTCGGAAATTCCTCCCTTGCCGACCTGAAGAATAGTGTCCTCCGACATTGCAAGAGATTTCAGCTTTGCTCTTTGTTTACTTGTCATTTTTTTCCTCCTTTAGCTTTTCCGAAAGGATTCTCAGTGCCTTTCCCCTGTGACTTACGGCATTTTTTTCTTCTGAATTCATTTCGCCCATGGTTTTGCCGCCTACAAGAAAAATCGGGTCGTATCCAAATCCGTTTGTTCCCCGTTTTTCAAAAGCGATTTTTCCCTCACATTCGCCGCGTACCGTTATCTCATTTCCGTCGCTGTCAATAAAACAGATAACGCTGACAAAGCGTGCTGTACGTTCAGCTTCAGGCACGCCCTCAAGCTCGGATAAAATCCTGTTGCAGCGCTCTCCCTCGGGGGCATATCTTGCAGAGTATACTCCCGGAGCTTTCCCGAGGTAATCAACCTCCAGCCCGCTGTCGTCGGCGACGGTTGCGGTTTTAAGTGCACCGTAAATCGCCCTCGCCTTTATCCTTGCGTTTTCCTCAAAGGTAGTGCCTGTTTCCTCAGGTTCTTCGGTAATTCCCGCTTCCCGCGCCGAAACTATTTCGTAACCGTATTCGGAAAGAATCTCCGAAAACTCCTTTAATTTTCCCTTATTGCCCGTTGCCGCTACTAATTTCATAATTACCTCTATTCAAATAATGCGTTTGCAAAATCCTCAGGGGAGAACGGCTGTAAATCGTCAATCTGCTCCCCTACGCCGATGTATTTCACGGGTATTTTAAGCTCGTTTTTGATTGAAAGAATTATACCGCCCTTTGCTGTTCCGTCAAGCTTTGTAAGAACAATTCCCGTAATGTCGGCGGCTTCGGAAAAAAGCCTTGCCTGATTAACGGCATTCTGTCCCGTGGTTGCGTCGATTACAAGAAGAGTTTCAACAGAGCTTCCCTCAGCCTTCGAGGTGATTACCCTGTTAATCTTTGAAAGCTCATCCATAAGATTTTTCTTGTTGTGAAGTCTTCCTGCCGTGTCGCAGATAAGTATGTCGGTTCCTCTTGCCTTTGCCGCACTCAGAGCGTCAAAAACAACAGCCGCAGGGTCTGCGCCCTCGCCCTGCTTCACGATAGAAGCTCCAGAACGCTCGCACCAAACCTCAAGCTGTTCGATTGCCGCAGCACGGAAGGTGTCCGCCGCCGCAACCAAAACGCTCTTGCCGTCGTTTATAAACTGAGCCGCAAGCTTTCCGATTGTGGTTGTTTTTCCCACGCCGTTTACGCCGATTACCATAATAACAGAGGGCTTCGTGTCAAGCGCAAGGCTCGGAGTTTCGCCTAAGAGCTCCACTATTATTTCCTTTAAAAGCCCTTTGATTTCCATAGGGTCGGTTATTCTGCGCTCCTTAATACGCTCACGGAGCATTCCGCATATATCCTCTGCGGTCTTTGCGCCGATGTCCGAAAGAATAAGCGCCTCTTCAAGCTCCTCAAAAAGTTCCTCATCAATTTTTGTAAACGAACCGAGCAGGCTCTCAAACTTGCTCATCATAGCATTTTTTGTTTTTGAAAGCCCTGCTTTTATCTTTGAAAAAAGTCCCATTGTTCCTCCTAATTAAGCCCTGCAGCCTCTCCCGCATTCATTTTGAGAAGCTTTGATACGCCCTTTTCCTGCATTGTCACTCCGTAGAGTATATCCGCCTCTTCCATGGTCGGACGTCTGTGAGTAATCAGAATAAACTGCGTTGTTTTCGTGAACATTCTCAGGTACTGTGCGTATTTCGCAACATTCACCTCGTCAAGCGCCGCTTCGATTTCGTCCAGAATACAGAACGGCGACGGACTGTATTTCAGAATAGAGAAATAAATCGCTACGGCGACAAACGCCTTTTCTCCGCCCGATAAAGCGGAAAGATTTTTGATTACCTTGCCGGGAGGCGTTACCTCAATATCAATGCCCGTTTCCAAAAGATTGTCGGGCTCGGTAAGCACAAGCTCGCCTTTTCCGCCCCCGAAAAGGTCTACAAAAATTTCTTTGAAATTCTCATTGATAATTTCAAAGCTCGTCTTGAATTTTTCGCAGATTTTTACCGTAAGGTCGCTGATGATGCCCTCAAGCTCGGTTTTTGATTTTAATACATCCTCAAGCTGTGCGGACATAAATTCATACCGCTCGCTTACTTCCTTATATTCCTCGATTGCGCTGACATTAACATTGCCCAAGGCTCGGATTTTCTGACGCAGTCTTGTCTGCTCGGCTGTCGCCTCCTGAATATTCTCAACAGGCTTTGCAAGCTCCACCGCCTCGCTTCTTGTGAGGTGGTAATCCTCCCAAAGCATAGAGATAATGCCGTCATAATCCCTCTGCATGGTTTCCCTGCGCTCGGTAAGCTTTACCGCTTCGTTTGAAAACACCTGCTTGTGCCTTGTAAGCTCTTTTTCTTCCTCATGGAGCTCGTTTGAGGTGCGTTCAAGCGTCATCCGCTCGCTTTGCAGCTCGTTGATTTTATCCGTATATTCATTTGCTTTGCGGTTTGCGCTTTCGATTTTTACCGCAAGCTCCTTAATTGCTTTCTCCTTTTCGTCGGTATCCGCAAGTATTTCCCTGATTTCCTCGGAATATTTTCCGCCGCTTAAATCAAGGCTTTCTTTACGGCGGAGAAGCTCGCTGTTTTGCTCGGTCAGGGATTCAATATCCTTTGTGTTTTCGGTCTGCCTGAGCTTTAATTCATAAATCTCTGCCGAGAGCTTTTCCGAACGCTCTACTATAGCAAGTCTGCGGCTGTCAGAAGAGGTAAGCTCTGCATTCTTTTCGGCAATAAGCTTTTCGGTTTCCGAAGCTCTGGCAAGATTGTCCCGCTTTGAAGCTTCGCTGTCGGAAATAAGTCTGGTTAAACGCTCGATTTCGGAGTTTTGCTCCTCGTTTTTAGCGTTTACCTGCGCTGTTATAGCTTCAATTCGGCTCTGCTCGCCTGCAATTTTCGCCTTTTCTAACTCAAGGCGGTTTATTTCTTCCCTCGCTCCCTCGGTTTCAATCGAAAGCTTATCACGTCCTGCTTTAACACCCTCCAAAACGGACGAAAGCTTATCCTTTTTATCCGAAAGCGTTTTCATATCCTTTTCAAGACGTGCAAGCTCGTTTTTACGAGTGAGAACTCCTGCATTTTTGACCGTGCTTCCTCCGGTAAAGGAGCCGCCTGCGTTAACAACCTGACCGTCAAGAGTCACAATCTTAAACCGATAGCCGTTCTTCTTTGCGATTGCCGTTGCGGTGTTTATATCGTCAACTATTACTATTCTTCCAAGCAGGGATTTTATTATGCCGTCGTAACGGGCGTCGTATGTAACAAGCTCGTGCGCCATTCCGATATAGCCTGCGTAATTTTCAAGGCTTTTTTCGGTAAATGTACTTCCCTTTACCGATGTAAGCGGCAAAAAGGTTGCTCTGCCCAGCTTGTTTTCTTTTAAATAATAGATTCCGCGCTTTGCGGTTTCTTCATTGTCTACAACAACATTTTGCATCGCTCCGCCCAGTGCGGTTTCGATTGCAAGCGCATTTTCTCCGTCTGCGTCGATAAGCTGGCCGACCGTTCCGTGAATTCCCGATATTCTGCCGACCTTTGAAGCCTTAATCAGCTCCCTTACGCTGTAAACATAGCCGTCCATATTGCGCTCTACGTCGTTTAAAACGGTAATTTTCTGTTTGATTGCATTTATCTGCGATATCAGTAAATCAAACTGCTCCTGAGATTTTTGCAGGCTCTCCTGCTTGTCGGCAAGAAGCTTTGAGTAGCCCGTAAGCTTGTTGCGGTTTTCAGACAGCTTTTCTTCAATATCGTCCCTTTGGGAATCATATTTTTTCTTCTCCGCAAGAAGTCCTTCAAGCTCGCTTGACTGCTGCGAAAGCCTGTCGGAAATATCCGCAATGCGTTCCTTTGAGGTTTTGACCGTTTCTTCGGCGGAAGCGGCGGAAATGCTGTATTCCGAGCGAAGCACATAGAGTCTGCCAAGCTCGGCGTTGAGAGCCTGAGTGCTTTTGTCAAATTCGGAATTCTCGCCTGCTGCTGCGGAAAGCTCCTCTGTTTTTTTAGCAAGCTCGTCTTCGATAGACCTGTTCTGCTCAAGGATACTTTCAATTTTTATTTTGTTATCAGCGATTTTTTCATCAAATTCCCTGTGGGATTTTGTGAGATCCTCCTGCTGATTTTTGATTTTTTCAATGTTTATATCGTTGTGCTTAATATCGTTTTTCAGCACCGTTATATCAGCCGCCGACTCAGCCGCAAGCTGACGGCTTTCTGTAGCAAGCGCTCTTGCTTCTTCGATTTTTACGGAGCACTCCTGACGCTTTTGAGTAATATCAAGAAACTTTTGCTCGATATCGGAAAGCTGTTTTTCAATCTGATTTTCCGAGTCCTGATTTTGAGAAATATCCTCCTCAAGCTTTGAAAGCTTCTCCTTGTGGCTGTTAAGCTTATTCACGCTGAGAGAGATGTCAAGCTCCTTTTTTTCCTCGCTGAGCCTTAAAAATACAGCCGCCTTTTCGGACTGCTTTTTTAAAGGTCCGATGCGCTCTTCAAGCTCGGAGGTTATGTCTTTCAGCCTGAGAATGTTCTCCTCCGCCGAGGCAAGCCTTCGCTGTGCCTCCTGCCTTTTATAGCGAAATTTTGATATTCCCGCCGCTTCCTCGAAAATCTCACGGCGCTCGGTGCTTTTTGCTCCCACTATTGCGTCGATTTTTCCCTGACCGATAATCGAGTATCCGTCTTTTCCGAGTCCCGTGTCCATAAAAAGCTCGTGTATATCCTTTAAACGCACGTTTTGTCCGTTTATCATGTACTCGCTGTCGCCCGTTTTATAAAGCTTTCTCGTTATAGACACAATATCCGTATCATAGGGCAAATCACGCTTTGCATTATCAAGGTTAAGCGTCACCTGAGCAAAGCCCATCGGCTTTCTTTTCTGCGTTCCGCCGAAGATGACATCGTCCATCTTCTTGCCTCGAAGCTCCTTTGTCGACTGCTCGCCGAGAACCCACTTTACCGCATCGCCGATGTTGCTCTTGCCGCTTCCGTTAGGACCGACAACAGCAGTCAGCCCTCTGTCAAATTCAATTTTAGTTTTGTCGGGAAACGACTTAAAGCCGTGCATTTCCAGTGATTTAAGCTGCAAGGTTTCTTCCTCCGATAAAGATGTTTTTGTTACTGCATATTTTCGTTAAACCCCATAAGCTTCAGCGCTTCCTTCGCCGCAAGCTGTTCGGCACGCTTTTTGCTTTTGCCCGTTCCGGTTCCTATTGCGTTGGAGTTAAGCATTACGCTTACCGTAAAGCATTTATCGTGGTCGGGACCGCTTTCGGAAATGAGCTTATACTCCACGTGCTCCTCGGGATTTTTCTGAATGATTTCCTGCAAAACTGTTTTGTAATCCGTAAGCTCCGATAATACCTCGTGCTCAAGTGCGTCACGAACAAACGGGAGCACAAACCGCTTTGCCGATTCCATTCCGCCGTCGAGGAAAATCGCCGCAATAAGCGCTTCAAAAGCGTCGGCAAGGATTGACGGCCTTTGTCTGCCGCCCGTATGCTCCTCGCCCTTACCCAGCATCAGCGCTTCGCCAAGCTCGATTTTAAGCGCAAACTTATGAAGCGATTTTTCGCACACGAGCGCCGCGCGGATTTTTGTAAGATCGCCTTCGGGACGGTTCTTGTACTGCTCGAACAAGAACTCCGAAACAACAATGGAAAGCACGGAGTCTCCGAGAAATTCAAGCCTTTCATTGCAGCGCAGCGCACCCTTGCCCTCGTTGGCAAAGGACGAATGCGTCAGAGCCTCTTTTAGATAATTCTGATTTTTAAATTTATAATTTATTCTTTCTTCAAGGTTATTCATTTGCCTCACCCTTAACTTTTGAAAGAGCGTCCGTCATTTTTTCGACAACACTGTTCTTTGCTATTTCGTTTGCCTGCCTGATTGCGTTTTTAAAGGCGTTTGCGTTTGAGCTTCCGTGCGCCTTGATAACAGGCTTTCTTGTGCCGAGAAGCGGTGCTCCGCCCACCTCGGTGTAGTCCATTGATTTTTTAAAGTTCTTGATTTCTTTGAGCAGGAACATCGCTCCGATTTTTGACGATATTCCCGAAAGCATCATATCCTTTAATTTGTGAGAGAAAAACTTCGCAAGCCCCTCTGTTGTTTTGAGAAGGACATTGCCGGTAAAGCCGTCGGTTATAACAACGTCGCAGGCTCCCAAGGGAACCTCCCTCGCTTCGACATTTCCGACAAAATTAAGGTCGGAGGCCTTTAAAAGAGCATAGGTTTCAAGCTCAAGCTCCCTGCCCTTTGTTTCCTCCGTGCCGATATTTAAAAGCCCCACTCTCGGATTGTCAATGCCGAAAATATTTTTCATATAAAGGCTTCCCATTACGGCAAACTGCATAAGCATTTCAGGGCGGCACTGTGCGTTTGCACCCGAATCCATAAGCATATAGTAGCCGTTTTCGCAGGGGATTACGGTCGCAAGCGACGCCCTTTTAACTCCCCTTATCCTCTTTACAATCATTGAGCCGCCGACTACAAGAGCCGCCGTGCTTCCTGCGCTGACAAAAGCGTCGCTTTCGCCGTCGGCAAGCTGCTTCATTCCCACCGCCATCGAGCAGTCGCTTTTTTCTTTTATAATCATCGTCGGATCGTCTTCCATCTCTATAACGCATGGAGCGTTCGCAATTTCCATATCCGAAATGTCAAGACCGTTTTCCTCGGCGCATTTTTTTATTTTTTCGGCGTCTCCGCTCAGGACAATGTCAACATCGTATTCCTTTTTTGCAAGAACCGCGCCCTCTATTACGGCAAGCGGCGCGTTATCTCCGCCGAATGCGTCAACCGTTATTTTCATCGTAATTCACCTCGCCATATTCCGAAACGGCGTCGGCAAGCGCCGAAACCGCTCTGTTTGCAAGCGCAAGATACCTTTCCTGCTTGCCTTTGATTGTTTTATCCAGCTTCGGAAGTATTCCCATATTGGCTCCCATGGGCTGATAGTTTTCGTTTGGGCTTGAAGCATGCCTTGCAAGCGCTCCGAGCATCGTTTGCGGGGGAAGAATAAACCTGTCCTTGCCGGCGATATCCCTTGAAAGCGCAATTCCTGCGATAATTCCGCTTGCGGCGGATTCCACATAGCCCTCGACGCCCGTTATTTGACCCGCAAAATAAATATCGGGATTTGATTTCAGACAAAACGCTTCGTCAAGAAGCATGGGAGAGTTGAGATAAGTGTTTCTGTGCATTACGCCGTAGCGCATAAATTCGGCATTTTCAAGTCCGGGTATCATAGAAAACACACGCTTTTGCTCTCCGAATTTAAGATTTGTCTGAAATCCCACAAGATTAAAAAGCGTACCCTCTGCATTCTCCCGCCTTAACTGCAAATTCGCATAAGGTCTTTTACCCGTTTTGGGATTTGTCAAACCCACGGGCTTTAAAGGTCCGAAACGCATTGAATCCTCGCCCCGTTTCGCAAGAACCTCTATTGGCATACAACCCTCATACACCTTAAAGCTTTGCTTTTCAAACTCCTTAAGCTCCGCAGTTTGTGCGTTTATAAGCTCGTTGTAAAAAGCAAGGTATTCGTCCTTTTCAAAAGGACAGTTTATATAATCGGCTTCTCCCCGGCCGTAGCGTGAGGCAAGAAAGACCTTATCCTTATCTATGCTTTCGTAAGTAACAATGGGCGCTGCGGCGTCATAAAAGCTGAGAGAAGAGCCGCAAAGCTCCGAAATTTTTTCGGCAAAGGCGTCGCTTGTAAGCGGACCTGTCGCAATGATAACTTTTCCCTCCGGTATTTCGGTAACCTCGCCCTCGATTACCCGTATTTTAGGATTTGACCTTATTCGGTTTGTCACCGTATCCGAAAATGCGGTTCGGTCCACAGCAAGAGCACCTCCTGCGGCAACGGCGCATTTTTCGGCGCACTCAAGAATAAGCGAGCCCAAAATTTTCATTTCCGCTTTAAGCAGTCCCGACGCTGATTCAAGCCTTGACGCTTTCAGTGAATTTGAACAGACAAGCTCTGCAAATCCCTCGTAATGATGAGCAGGCGAAAACTTTTGCGGCTTCATTTCGTACAAATCGACATCAAATCCGTGAAGTGTAAGCTGATTTGCCGCCTCACAGCCTGCAAGACCTGCCCCGATAACGCTAATCCTCATCGCTCTCACTCTTTTTTGCAAGAGTACCCTCGTAGCCGCAGCCCTCCTTAAGGCAAACGACCTTGCTGCTTCTTACGCCCTTTTTGAAAAGGCTTGCTCCGCACTGCGGGCATTTCTCGTCGATAGGCGTGTCCCATGTCATAAATGTGCAGTCGGGGTAGTTTCCGCATCCAAAGAATTTTCTTCCCTTTTTCGACTTCTTTTCCTGCATCTTTCCGCCGCATACGGGACAAGCGCCCTTTGTTTCCTGAACAATTTTCTTTGTGTTTTTACATTCCGGGAAGCCCGGGCAGGCAAGGAATTTTCCGAAGCGGCCGGTCTTTATAACCATTTTTCTTCCGCAAAGCTCGCACACGACGTCCGTTTCCTCGGCGGGGATTTTAACACGCTTTCCCTGCATTTTTTCCTCTGCCTCGGTAAGGGTTTCGGCAAAGCCGTCGTAGAATTCCCGTATTAGCTCGTGCCATTCGATTTTGCCGTCATTTACTTCGTCGAGCTGTTTTTCCATGTTAGCCGTGAAGTCCACATCTACGATATCCTTGAAGTATTCCTTCATGAGATTCGTGGTAACCTCGCCGAGAATTGTGGGCTTAAGCTTTTTATCTTCACGCTCAACATAATTTCTTGCTATTATCGTAGAAATAATCGGAGCATAGGTACTCGGTCTTCCTACGCCGTTTTCCTCCAGCACCTTTACAAGCATATAGTCTGTATACCTTGACGGGGGCTGGGTAAAATGCTGGTTGCCGTTAACGGAAACAAGAGTGAGCGGATCTCCCTCCTTGAACGCAGGCAGACGCTTTGCGTCCTCCTCGCCGTCCTCCTTGGAGTCCTCATAAACCGCCGTATATCCCTTGAATTTAAGCGTGCTTCCGCTTGCCTTAAACAGGTAATCACCCGCATTTATATTGGCGGAAACCGTATTGAATACCGCACTTTCCATACGGCTTGCGACAAAGCGCTCCCAAATAAGCTTGTAAAGCTTATACTGGTCGGTTGTAAGGCTTGATTTGATGCTCTGCGGAGTGAGCTCCACAGAGGTGGGACGGATTGCTTCGTGCGCGTCCTGGACATTGGCCTTTGTCTTATAACGTCTTGCCGAAGCAGGGAGATATTCCTTGCCGTAATTTTCGAGAATGTATTTTTCCGCCGCAGTCTGAGCTTCGTTTGAAATTCTCAGAGAGTCGGTTCTCATATAGGTAATAAGACCGATTTGGCCCATTTGACCTATTGCAATACCCTCGTAAAGCTCCTGCGCCACTTTCATGGTTCTCGTACCCTGAAAGCCGAAACGCTTTGAAGCCTCCTGCTGGAGAGTGGAGGTGATAAACGGAGGGGAGGGATTTCTCTTTTTATCTGACTTTTTAACGGAAGCTACCGTGTATTCCGCTCCCTTCAAATCGGAAAGAATTGCGTCTGTCTGTTCCTTGTTGGACAGCTTGATTTTCTTGCCGTTTTTTGAATGAAGCTTGGCAACAAAGGCGGTCTTATTGTTTTCGGTTTTAAGGGACGCCTCGATGGACCAGTATTCCTCGCTTTTGAAATTGCGGATTTCCTCTTCTCTGTCTACGATAAGCCTTACCGCAACCGACTGAACACGTCCTGCCGAAAGTCCCTTTTGAACCTTCTTCCACAAAAACGGGCTCAGCTTATAGCCCACAAGTCTGTCAAGAACTCTCCTTGCCTGCTGAGAGTTAACAAGATTCATATCTATCGAACGGGGATTTTCAATTCCCTGAAGTACGCCTGTTTTGGTAATTTCGTTGAAGGTGATACGGGTTGGCTCGTTGATATCAAGCCCTAAAATATGTGCAAGATGCCACGATATAGCCTCTCCCTCGCGGTCGGGGTCGGCGGCGAGATAAACCTTGTCACATTCCTTTGCGTGCTTTTTAAGCTCCTTTATTACCTCAGCCTTATCCTTCATATTTTCGTACATCGGCTCAAAATTGTTTTCAATATCAACGCCGAGTTTCGATTTGGGAAGATCTCTTATATGTCCCTTAGAAGCCACCACGTCATAATCGGAGCCGAGATAGGTTTTTATGCTCTTTATCTTTGTGGGCGACTCAACTATAATCAGATTAGCCATTTGTTTTCTCCTTAATTTATCGTGTAGCGCTGACCTGCCGTCAGCTTTATATATCCGAAAATTTCAAGCTCGGTAAGCTCTGCAAGAATATTTGAAATATCCTCTCCCGTAAGATAGGACAGCTCGTCTGCATTAGCTTGCTTTTCGCTTAAAATTTCAATTATTTTCTTCTGTAATTCTCCAAGGTCTTCGGTGTCCACAGCTTTTTCATTTGCCGTGTTTTCCTCTTTTGCAGGCTTTGGCTCGGTAGGCTTATTTATGCGTATATCCTCCGCCTTAGTATCCTCAAGCCCGTAGGTGCGGTCGTCTTCTGCTATTTTATCAGTAAAATAGTCGTAATATTCATAAACGATATCCATATGGCTGAAAGTGGGAATTGCACCGTCACGAATATATTTTATCACTCCGCTGTATCGGCTGTCAAACAAATTTGCAGGCGGTATGCAAAATAATTCCCTGCCCTGCTCCACGGCGTGTTCCGCAGTTATCAGAGAGCCGCTCTCGGCTGACGCCTCTATCACAAGCGTTCCGTTTGAAAGCCCTGACAAAATGCGGTTCCTGTTTTGGAAAAACTCGCCCCTCGTCCTTGTACCGGGGAGATATTCGGTTATTACCGCTCCGTTGCCTTTGGCGATGACGTGCTTTACCTTGGAATTTGCG
The DNA here is from genome assembly GCA_051882715.1 of Oscillospiraceae bacterium. Classification (GTDB taxonomy): domain Bacteria; phylum Bacillota; class Clostridia; order Oscillospirales; family Ruminococcaceae; genus JBJESI01. The sequence continues at coordinate 307 of JBJESI010000052.1, read as the reverse complement.
GACGGGTATTTTACATCTATGCCGCATGCGAGAACGGCGACGGTTTTTCCTCCGCTTTTCAGCGCCGAGCCGTGAGCCACCGAGTCGATTCCTAAAGCAAATCCGCTTACTATTACAACGCCCAGTTCCGAAAGACTTCGGCATATCCTTGAAGCTACATCAACGCTGTACTGGGACGGATTTCTTGCGCCCACCACGGTTATTGAAAGACTGTCCTCAAGGCAGGAAATATCGCCGTAGCAAAACAAAAGTATCGGCGGATTATAAATTCCCGAAAGCCTTGCGGGATACCTCTTGTCACAAAGAG
>JBJESI010000051.1:0-2948 GCA_051882715.1 Oscillospiraceae bacterium | reverse complement strand
TGAAAAAGGATTTTTCCGAGGAAAGCCGTGCTTCAAGAAAGGAAATCGGCGATTCCGTCCGAGACAGCATAAACACCTTCGGACAGCTTATGAACGAAACGCAAAAACAAAATTCCGAATCTCTTCACAGCAGCCAGGTTAATCTTCAGAACACCGTCAGCGATATGATGGCTAAGGTTGACAAACGGCTTGAAAGCTTCTCAATTCAGAACGAGCAGAAGCTTGATAATATCCGTTCAGCAATGCAAAAAAGTCTTGCGTCCATTCAGGAGGACAACAACGAAAAGCTTGAAAAAATGCGAATGACCGTTGATGAAAAGCTTCAGAAAACTCTTGACGACAAGCTTTCCCAGTCTTTTTCAGCCGTTTCGCAGAGACTTGAGCAGGTATACAAGGGTCTGGGAGAAATGCAGAATATCGCCGTGGGCGTCGGAGATTTGAAAAAAGTTCTTTCAAATGTCAAAACACGGGGTATTCTCGGAGAAATACAGCTGGGAGCGATTCTTGAGCAAATTCTCTCCCCCGAACAGTATGAAGAAAATATTGCTACTGTTCCCCATTCAAGCGAAAGGGTTGAATTTGCAATCAAGCTTCCCGCCGACGACGGAAAAAGCATTTACCTGCCCATAGACGCAAAATTCCCCGCAGACACATATTCACGGCTTGTGGATTCTTATGACATCGGCGATTCGGCAGCTGTTGACGCCGCCGCAAAAGAGCTTACAAATGTAATAAGAAAATTTGCAAAGGATATTCATGACAAATATGTTGAGCCGCCGTATACAACCGATTTTGCCATAATGTTCCTTCCCTTTGAAGGGCTTTATGCCGAAGTCGTTAGACGCGGGCTTGTTGAAATTCTCCAAAGGGATTACAAAATCTGTATCGCAGGTCCGACCACAATGGCGGCGCTGCTGAACAGCCTGCAAATGGGCTTTAAAACCCTTGCGATACAAAAACGCTCCGGCGAGGTCTGGGAGGTTCTCGGCGCCGTTAAAACCGAATTTAATAAATTCGGAGATGTTCTTGCCTCCGCTCAGCAGAGAATGCAGCAGGCAAACAACGAGCTTGACAAGCTTGTCGGAGTAAGAACAAGACAAATTCAGAGAACTCTTAAATCTGTTTCTGAGCTTACCTCAGAAAAAAGCTCGGCGATTATCGGAACAAACGCCGCAGAAATCGACGAGTAATTCAAAGCTACCGGGAGATAGATTATTATATGAAAAAAATAGGCATGACCTACACAAGAATTATTGCCCTTGGTTTTTTGATAATTATTTGCGCCGGCACGCTCCTTTTATGCCTTCCCTTTTCCTCAAGAAGCGGCCAGTGGACTCCTGTGATTGACAGCTTATTTACCGCTACAAGCGCAACCTGCGTAACGGGTCTTACCGTTGTTGACACGCAAACACACTGGTCCCTTTTCGGACAGATTGTAATACTGCTTCTTATCCAAACCGGCGGACTCGGTTTTATGACGGTAATAACAATGTTTTCGATTTTTATGCGTAAAAAAATCGGACTGCATGAGCGCAGGCTTCTTATGCAGTCAGCCGGAACAATCCGCATATCGGGTATCATCAGGCTTATCCGCCGTGTACTATACGGTACTCTTATTATCGAGGGAATCGGGGCTGCTTTGCTCGCAACAAGATTTTGCCCCCGCTTCGGACCTATTAAGGGCATATGGTATTCGATTTTCCATTCCGTATCCGCTTTCTGCAACGCGGGGTTTGACATTTTAGGTCCTGAAAGCGGCGGCTCTCTTGTCGGATACTCAAACGACCCGGTAATTCTCATTACACTGATGCTTTTAATTGTAATCGGAGGTATCGGATTTATTGCTTGGAACGATATTCTCAGTTGCAAATTTAAATTCAGACTGTATGAGCTTCATACAAAAATAGTTTTTCTTGCAACTTCAATACTGATTATATCGGGAGCCGTTTTTCTGTTTATAACGGAAAACAACCGCTCTCTTGCAGGAATGGGGATAGGGGAAAAAATTCTTAATTCATTCTTTCTTTCCGTTTCTCCCAGAACTGCGGGATTTGCCTCGGTAAATCAAGCGTCGCTCTCCGAAAGCGGAAGCATAATCACAATGCTTCTGATGTTTATCGGCGGCTCGCCCGGCTCTACCGCAGGCGGTATCAAAACAACTACCTTTGTTGTTCTTGTTCTGAGTACTTTGGCTTGTGCAAGAAATCTCAGCAGCACATCAATTCTCAGAAAAAAAATCAACAGCGACACCGTAAGGCAGGCAAGCGCCATTATTTTCACATATATTTCGGCTGTAATCGCAGGCTCGACCGTTATTTGCGCCATCGAAAACCTGCCGCTAAAAGAAGTCTTTTTTGAAGTTATTTCTGCTATTGCAACGGTAGGTCTTTCCATGGGCATCACGTCGGACCTCGGAACAGCTTCAAGAATAATAATTATCATGCTTATGTACGCAGGCAGAATAGGCGGTCTTACACTTGTTGTCGCACTTGCTCAGAAGCGTGAAAAAATCCCTCTTGAAAGACCGGAAGAAAAAATTCTTATTGGATAAGGAGTTAACAATGAAATCAGTTCTCGTAGTAGGTATGGGCAGATTCGGAAGCCATCTCGCCAAAAAAATGTCAGAGCTCGGAAACGACGTCATGGTCGTTGACAAGAACGCCGTTCTTATCGAACAGCTTTCGCACTTTTTTACGGATTCTTATATCGGCGACTGCACAAACGAGGCGGTTCTCTCAGCTCTCGGAGTAAAAAACTTTGACCTTTGCTTTGTTACAATGGGCGAGGATTTCCAGTCGTCACTTGTTATCACTTCCCTGCTCAAAAAGCTGGGTGCGAAAAGCGTTATCGCAAAAGCTAATCAGGATATTCAGGCGGATATACTTTTTAAAATCGGTGCAGATGAGGTTATTTATCCCGAAAAAGAAATCTCGGAAAAGCTTGCCGTG
>JBJESI010000050.1:0-2951 GCA_051882715.1 Oscillospiraceae bacterium | reverse complement strand
CGGGGTTGATATTGTAGCCGTTAAGATATGAGGTTACTCCCACATAGCCGAAGGTTATGCCGTTTACCGTGTGCTTTTTAACCTGCTTTAAGTCCTCCTCGTTCTCGTAAGCGCCCGTGAGAACTACATCCTTGCTCTTCCAATACTTGATTGAGGCAAGCGCCCCGTCGTAATACTGGTCACGGATATGATTATTGGCAAGGCTCACAACATTGAAGCCCAAGTTAACCATCTCGTCGCCCAGCTGGGTGGGAGAATTGAAATTAGGATATGTAGACGGCTCTTTTGACGAATCAATGGGAGTTTCCTGATTTATCATCGCTATATCGGCCTTGGCAATTATATCCCTTACGGCGTCATAAGCATAGGAAAAATCGTATCCGCTTCCGTTTGCACGCTCTGCCGCCTGCTCATAGATATTTGAATGAATAAGATTGTCGCCCGCCGCCATAAAGCGCACCTTTGACGGCTCGGCAGCCGGAGCTTCGTCCGAATCCGTTGCCGCAGGAGTGTCAGACACTGTAGGAGAGCCTCCCTCGCCGGGAGCCTTGACGCTTCCCGCAAGGCTTGCCAAAGCAAAAACCAAAATTCCTAAAATTATAAAAAGAGAAATAATTACCTGAATTTTACCGGCGCTTTTTGTCACATTTCTTGACACAGTATCACCTCATTAAATTTTTTAAATCGGAGCAAAGCGTGATAAGCTTGCTTAATCACACCTGCGACGATTGTAACCTGTCGCCGAGGAGCTTTGCTCCTCAGGGTTTCGGTGGGGGATTATAACCCCACCGAAAGACTGAATGAAACCCGCCGCCTTACGGCGGGGAACATAGGCGATTTGGTTATACTACAATTTTAGCATATTTTTTTAGAAAAGTAAACGCATTATTTTCTCTATTTTTCACACTATATCTAAAAAGGGAGGATAATATGAAAAATATTGCATTCTTTGACTCCAAGCCCTACGACAAGGTATGGTTTGAAAAATTACAGGACAAATACGATATAAAAATCAGATTTTTTGAGGAGAAGCTTGCGCCGGATACTGCTTTTATGAGCGGAGGCTTTGACGGAGTCGTTGCTTTTGTCAATGACACGATAAACAGCGAGGTAATCGAAACGCTTTACAAAAACGGCATAAACATCATTGCAATGCGCTGTGCAGGCTACAATAATATTGACCTTGAAAGCGCCTACGGCAAAGTGCATATAGCAAGAGTGCCCGTGTATTCCCCGTATGCAGTGGCAGAGCACGCAACAGCGCTTCTCCTTACTCTGAACAGAAAAATTCACAGAGCGTATATCAGAACCCGTGACAACAATTTTAACATCGACGGTCTGACGGGCTTTGATTTGCACGGCAAAACCGTAGGCGTTATCGGAACGGGTAAAATCGGTCAGGCTTTTATTAACATCTGCAAGGGCTTCGGCACGGAGGTTATCGCCTTTGACCCCTATCCCGACAAATCGTTAGATGTAGAATACACAGAGCTTGCGGATTTGTTCGGCAGAAGCGATATCATTTCTCTGCACTGCCCGCTCACAAACGACACACACAATATTATAAACGAAAAATCCATCAGCATGATGAAGGACGGGGTTTATATCATCAACACCTCAAGAGGTCCGCTTATAAACAGCGAGGATCTTCTTGAGGCTATCAAGTCAAAAAAGGTCGGCGCGGCAGGCCTTGATGTTTATGATGAAGAATCAGATTTATTCTTCAAGGACCTTTCCGGCAAAATAATTAACGACGACACTCTTGCAAGACTCATTTCAATGCCCAATGTAATCGTCACCTCCCATCAGGCGTTTCTCACAAACGAGGCTCTGCGTTCGATAGCCGAGGTCACCCTTGAAAATCTTTACGAATATTTCAACAAAGCTACGCTGAAAAACGAAATCTGCTATAAAGGGCGGCTGTGATCACAGGCATAAGGAAAGGTGCTTTTAAATAGTATTTAAAAAGGAGGATTTTTCATGAAGGAAACATATGAATTTGAGGTTAAGCCTCTGCCCTACGGATACGACGCTCTCGCTCCGTATATTGAAAAGGAAATTATGGTTTATCACCACGACAGACACTACGCCGCCTATGTGGAAAAGCTGAACAGTCTGCTGAAAACCTGTCCCGAATTCCATGACTGTACGCTAAAAGAGCTTATTCTGCGATGCGAGGAGCTTCCCGAAAATCTCCAAAAAGGGGTGTTTAACAACGCAGGAGGGGTGTTCAATCACGAGCTGTTCTTTGCCCTGATGACTCCCGACGCACACCAAAAGCCGAAAGGTGCGCTGGGCAAAAGAATTGACAAGGAATTCGGCGATTTTGAGGCTTTTAAAAAGCGTTTCACCGAGGAGGGCGTAAACCGCTTCGGCTCAGGCTATGCGTGGCTTGCCTGCGACGAAAAAGGCAAGCTTTCGGTTTTTTCTCTGCCTAATCAGAACACGCCTCTCAACCTCGGCTACTGCCCGTTACTGCTGTGCGATGTGTGGGAACACGCATATTATTTGCAGTATAAAAACCTCCGCAAGACCTATATCGAAAACTGGTTTGAGGTAGTCAACTGGCGTGCGGTTGAAAAAATCTACGACGAGGTTGTTAAATAGAGAAAATCTCCGCCCGAATCATGAGCTGAATCGGGCGGAGTATCTTTATTTTTTATGAGTTTTCCTCGGCTCGGGGAGCTCTGCACAGGTCGCAACAGCAAGCCTTGTCAGCAGCTCCCTGTCGTCAATATCCTCAATAAGGAAGCAATTTTTCGCCCCGTCATACGGCGGCGCTTCCTGCAAATCCGGGCAAAGCTTTCGCCCGGCTTCGGTTAGGCATTAGGGAGTCGAACCCCAATCGCCTGTAATGAATTCTTTTTGGTATTTTCGGGCTTATCGTCGTCGAGACTAAATAGAGAAAATCTCCGCCCGAATCATGAGCTGAATCGGGCGGAGTATCTTTA
>JBJESI010000049.1:0-13752 GCA_051882715.1 Oscillospiraceae bacterium | reverse complement strand
GACAGTATGCTCGTTATATAACCGATAAACCCTGTTACCAAGCGGTTTTTAAGGATTACCGTTTGGTAACTTTATTTTATACCGATGTTTATGGGTTATAGGATGTTTTTCTGTAAATACTATTGACAATATCACGGTATCGTGATATAATGTAATCGAGAAACTAAGGAGTTAATGTTATGCCCGTTATATCACGCTTTTACGGAATAATAATAAGAATGTATTTTTTACAAAGTGAACACAATCCACCGCATATACACGCAATATACAATGATGATGTTGCGGCTATTGATTTTATGACAGGCAGGGTTCTTGAAGGACATTTACCCCAAAAGGCTATGAATATGGTTCAGGAATGGATTTCGATTCATAAAGAAGATTTAAAAACAATTTGGGAAACACAGGAATTCAAAAACCTACCGCCTTTGGAATAGGAGGGTTTATATGTTTCATAAAATTAAAAATGTGTCTCCGCTACCCGAATTTAAATTGAGTGTTCAATTTGCCGAGGGTGTTACTAAAATTTATGATGTAAAGCCGTTGTTTCAAAAAATACCTGCCTTTAAATCGCTTGAAAGCAATAACGAGTTCGGCAGTGTATATGTCGATGTCGGAGGCTACGGTATTATTTGGAATGATGAACTTGATTTATCCTGCGATGAGTTATGGGATAACGGTGTCCAAGTTGAAACACCGTTTGACGGACTTATTGCTTTTTCAGACGCTACTGAATTATGGGGACTTAACGAAAGTACACTTCGTAAGGCAATTTCTTACGGTAAACTTGTAAACGGAGTTGATGCTTGTAAGTTCGGCAAGCAGTGGGTAGTTTCTATTGAAGCCATGAAGAGGGAATACGGTAATGTTACCAAACGCTAACGGTTTATTAAAAACCCTATATCCCATAATTTTTGGCGACAGTATGTGTATCTTGTGACGGAGAATCCGATGGAACTTTCAAAATTTTTTAAAAGCATTATTGAAGAGGACAGACAGGCGGTTGTTATCTGCGATACAAGCCACCGCATTATATACATGAACCCCGCCGCTTGCAGACGCTATGAAAAACACGGAGGAATTTCACTTTGCGGCAAATCAATTTTAAGCTGTCATAATGAGAAATCGTGTGAGCTGATAATAAAAGCGGCAGAGTGGTTTGCGGCGGACAGGTCAAACAACAGAATTTTTACTTTTCACAACGATAAAGATAACCGAGATGTGTATATGGTTGCTCTGCGTGATGAAAACGGCGAGCTTATCGGCTATTATGAGAAGCACGAAAGCCGAAACAGAGAAACCGAGAAAAAATATAATTTTAATTCAGGAGAAGCCGATGTATAAGCTTATAAAAAAAGAAGGTGCGGCAAGAAGAGGCGAGCTTACAACCGTACACGGAACCGTTCAGACACCTGCGTTTATGAATGTTGGGACATCTGCGGCAATCAAGGGAGCGGTATCGTCCATCGACCTTGCAGACAAGCTTAAATGTCAGATTGAGCTTTGCAACACATACCACCTGCACGTGCGCCCCGGCGACCAAGTGGTACATGATTTGGGCGGACTTCATAAATTTATGAACTGGCATAAGCCCATTCTTACCGACAGCGGAGGATTTCAGGTTTTTTCCCTTGCAAAGCTGCGTAAAATCAAGGAAGAGGGAGTGTATTTTAACTCCCATGTTGACGGAAGAAGGATTTTTATGGGACCTGAGGAGAGCATGCAGATTCAGTCCCACCTTGCTTCTACGATAGCGATGGCGTTTGACGAATGTGTTGAAAACCCTTCCACTCACGAATATTCAAAGGCGTCCTGTGAGAGAACAACAAGGTGGCTTAAGCGCTGTAAAGCGGAGATGCAAAGGCTGAATTCTCTTGAAACGACAATAAATAAAAACCAGCTTTTGTTCGGAATTAACCAAGGGTGCGTTTATAAGGATTTGCGTATTGAGCATATGAAGGAAATAGCGGAGCTTGATTTGGACGGCTATGCCATAGGCGGACTTGCTGTCGGAGAGCCTGCTGAGGTTATGTATGAGGTTATAGAAGCTGTCGAGCCTTTTATGCCGACGGAAAAGGTAAGATATCTTATGGGCGTAGGCACTCCCTCAAATATAATAGAGGGCGTTTACAGGGGAGTGGATATTTTCGACTGCGTAATGCCCAGCCGCAACGCACGCCACGGAACGCTGTTTACCTGGAACGGAATTATACACATAACAAACGAGCGGTATTTGAGAGATGAGTCCCCGATTGACCCGGAATGTGACTGCCCTGTGTGTACCAATCATTCCAAGGCGTATATACGGCATCTGTTCAAAAGCGGGGAAATGCTCGGTCAGAGGCTTGCGGTAATGCATAATCTTTATTTTTACAACACTTTAATGGAAAAAATCAGGGAAGTGCTTGACAATAACGAATTTGAAGCCTTCAGAAATAAATACAGTCCGCTTCTCTCAAAAAGGATTTAGGAATTACGATATTTTCTTTTTAAAATTCCGCTTTGTGTTGTTTTTTTCGGAAAAATAATGTATAATATTCCTGTGGGCGAAGCCCTGATAAATTTTTTGACGAAAGGTTTATAAAAATGTCGAAATTTGAAGTTAAGCTAAGTAAGCTGATTGATGCATTTGATTTTGAAATTGCCCATATGCCCAAGCCCGCCGATGAGATATCAATAATTAAAAATGACATCAGCCGTCCGGGCTTACAGCTCGAGGGCTTTTATGAATATTTTGATGAAACGAGAATACAGATACTCGGAAAAATGGAGTATGCTTTTTTAGCTACCCTTGATCCGGAGACAAGATATAAAAGACTTGAAGCTCTCATGTCAAAGGATATACCTGCTCTTGTGATTACACAGGGCTTTGAGCCATTGCCCGAAATAGTAACGCTTGCAAAAATTACGGAGACCCCCGTTCTTCTAAGCAAGGAGAGCACATCCGAAATTCTTACTAAAATCGTACAGCTTTTAAACGTTGAGCTCGCTCCCAGAATTACCCGCCACGGCGTTTTAATAGAGGTTTACGGCGAGGGAATGCTTATTTTGGGCGAAAGCGGAGTCGGTAAGAGCGAAACGGCGGTTGAGCTTATTAAAAGAGGACATCGTCTTGTTGCGGACGACGCCGTTGAAATAAGAAAAACATCAAATGATACTCTTATAGGCTCTTCGCCCGATAATATAAGACATTTTCTTGAAATCAGGGGCATAGGAATTATTAACGCACGCCGTCTTTTCGGTATGGGTGCGGTTAAGGTTTCCGAAAAAATCAATATGGTTATTCAGCTTGAGCTGTGGGATTCTCAGAAAACCTATGACAGAATGGGTATTGATGAGGAATTTACGGAAATTCTCGGCGTTAAGATTCCTTCGCTGACAATTCCCGTTAAGCCCGGCAGAAACCTTGCGGTAATTCTTGAGGTTGCCGCAATGAATAACAGGGAGAAAAAGTTTGGCTATAACGGCGCTCAGGAGCTTCTTAAGAAACTCGGAATGGAGATGGATTCCACCCAGAGCGTTACCGTTTGGGAAGATTTTTAATGAAAGGCGAAAAATGAATTTTGATTTTCTGAAGTCTGTTTCGCAGAAATACGGATGTGAACTGATAGAGAATGCTCCGATGGGTGAATATGTCACCATGCGGGTGGGCGGAATTGCGGCTTGGCTTATTAAGCCGAATTCCTCCGAGTGCATAAGAGAAACCGTTTGCTCCTGCAAGGAAAACGGCGTGCCTTATGTTGTTTTAGGCAACGGCTCGAATGTTATTGTCTGCGATGAGGGCTTAAGCTCTGTTGTGATAAATATATCAAATCAGTTTGGGAAAATTGAAGTTGAGGACAATATAATTAAATGTCAGGCGGGAGCGCCTCTTTCAAAAGTATGCCAAGCGGCTTTAAACAACAGCCTTTCCGGTCTTGAATTTGCATGGGGAATTCCGGGAACGGTGGGCGGAGCGCTTTATATGAACGCAGGCGCATACGGCGGAGAAATGAAAGATATTGCCGTTTCATGTGAGTATTTGGACAGCGACGGAGAAATAAAAACAATTTATGCGCGAGATATGGATTTATCCTACCGTCACAGCATTTTTACGGACAGCAGCAAAATTATTCTTACCGTAACCATGGAACTGAAAACACAGGAAAAAGAAGCCATAAAGGCTTTAATGGACAAAAATATTCTTGCCCGAAAAACAAAGCAGCCCCTTGAATATCCAAGCTCCGGCAGTACATTTAAACGCCCCGAGGGGAGCTATGCTTCGTTGCTTATAGAGCAATGCGGTTTGAAGGGGCTTACCGTAGGAGGAGCGCAGATCAGCACAAAGCACAGCGGATTTGTTATAAACACCGGCGGTGCAACCTGCTCCGATATAGAAAAACTGATAGAAAAAATAAAGGACATTGTAGAAGAAAAAACAGGATTTAAGCTTGAATGTGAGGTTAAATTCTTCAGGGACTAAGGAGAGACAAATGGAATTAGTAATCATTACGGGTATGTCAGGTTCGGGAAAATCCGGCGCCGCAAATGTTTTAGAGGACATCGGATACTTCTGCATTGATAATATGCCGCCTCAGCTATTGCCGAAATTTATCGAAATATGCGAAAAATCAGGCGATGAGGTTGAAAAGCTTGCGATTGTTGTCGACATCAGAAGCGGGGAAAGACTGTTTACATTAAAGCAGAATATTGACGAATTAAAGGCTCAGAATATTCCCGCAAAGATTCTTTTTATGGACGCTTCGGACGAGGTATTGGTAAAGAGATATAAAGAAACCAGAAGAAAGCATCCCCTTGCTTCAAGAACCTCGGGAAATCTTCATCTTGCCGTAAATCTTGAACGGGAATTACTTACGCCCATAAGGGAAATCGCAGATTATCTCATTGATACGTCAATGCTCAACGGAATGCAGATGAATGAAAAGGTGCGTTCCATCTTCCTTGAAAATCTGAGCGATTATATGACTATTACATCAATGTCCTTCGGGTTTAAATACGGCGCTCCGAACGAGGCGGACCTCGTTTTCGACGTGCGCTGTCTTCCTAATCCCTTTTATATTCCCGATTTAAAAAACAAGACAGGCTGTGACCGGGAAGTAAGAGATTATGTTATGAGCTTTGACGAGTCAAAGACCTTGCTTGAAAAGCTTAAGGATTTACTTTCGTTCATGGTTCCTCTTTACATAAAGGAGGGCAAAAGCCAGCTTATAATCGCTTTCGGCTGTACGGGAGGAAAACACCGTTCGGTGACGTACGCAAAGCTTTTGGGTGAATATTTACAGCAGTCAGGTCAGAACGTAATAATTTCTCACAGAGATATAGACAAAAAATAGGAATTTGATATGTCGTTTTCTTATGATGTGAAAACTGAATTATGCAGATCGGCTTTAAACGACGGTGCAAACAAGCAGGTGTGTCTTTTCGGCATGCTGCTGTTTCTGCGCCGTTTTTCTCTTGACTGCATAAGCTACACAACGGAGCATGAGGAGACGGCAAATCTTTTTCTTTCACTTATTTCCGAGGTAATCGACGCAGATATTCCCATAAAAATATCATCAGCCGCAAAAAAGGATAATACTGTGACCTTTACATTTTCTATTGACGATACTCCGTCGATAATGCGGATAATTGAATATTATAAAAACGCCACAAAAACAAATCTCGATACTCTTGACTGCGATTATCTCAGGCAGAACGATGAAACGATAGGAGCTTTTCTCAAAGGGATTTACCTTATAGGCGGAAGTATGATTGATCCGCAGAAGGAATATCATCTTGAAATAATGTGTCCGAGCAAAAGCCTTGCCGACGGTTTGGAAAGAATGCTTGTTTCTATCGGTTTTAAAGCGAAAATCACGGAGCGCAAGGGAAATTCCGTTTTGTATATCAAGGAAAGCGAGCAGATAGAAGATTTCCTTACATTTATCGGTGCTACAAACGCCACGATAGAGCTTATGAACATAAAGGTGTATAAAAACATAATAAATAAGGTTAACCGCATAACAAACTGCGAGCTTGCAAACATAAACAGGACTCTTGACGCTTCAAAAAGACAAGCGGTAGATATAAGCTATGTATTAAGCCATAAGGCTCAGGCAGACCTTTCGGACGAGCTTATCGAGCTTGCCGAGCTTCGCCTTGAAAATACAGATACATCACTGAAGGATTTGGGAAAAATGCTTTCAAGACCTATTTCAAAATCCGGAGTAAACCACAGGCTTGAGAAAATTTCAAGAATTGCCGCACAGCTTAGAGAAAAGAATAATGAGGAGGCTTACTGCGATGAGTAATTTTGTTCATTTGCATGTTCATACAGAGTATAGCCTTCTTGACGGAGCGTGCCGAATTAAGGAGCTCGTAAAGAGAGCTAAGGAAATGAAACAAACCGCAATCGCCATAACCGACCACGGAAATATGTGCGGTGCGGTTGAATTTTACGATGAATGTCGAAAAAACGGTATAAAACCTATCATAGGCTGCGAGGTTTACGTAGCCCCCAGAACAAGATTTGACAAGGTCCATAAGCTTGATACCTCACCTTATCATCTTGTTTTGCTTTGCAAGAACGAAACAGGCTATAATAATCTTATCAAAATGGTATCTCTCGGCTATACCGAAGGCTTTTACAGCAGACCGAGGATAGATATAGATTTGCTTAAAGCCAATAGCGAGGGGCTTATATGTCTTTCCGCCTGCCTTGCGGGGCAGGTGCCGAGGCTGCTTCTTAATAATGATTATGAGGGCGCAGTTCAAACCGTTTCGCTTTATCAAGATATTTTCGGCAAGGACGATTATTACATCGAGACACAGGATCACGGAATTTCGGAGCAAAAAAAGATTTTGCCTTTTCTTAAAAAGCTGTCGAAAGAAACGGGAGCAAAGCTTGTTGCGACAAACGACGCTCATTATATCAACAAAAACGATTCAAAGATGCAGAGAATTCTCACCTGCATCAGCACAAATAAAACCTTGGGAGATGAAAGGGCTCTTGAATTTCCCACAGATGAATTTTATATAAAATCAAAAGAGGAAATGCAAGCTGTTTTTCCCGATTTGCCCGAGGCTTTGGAATGTACAAATGAAATTGCGGATAAGTGCAGTTTTGATTTTGAATTCGGCGTAACAAAGCTGCCGTTATTCGTACAAAACAGCGGCGACAGCAATCTTGTATATTTTAAAAAGCTCATTTTAAAGGGCATGAGGGAAAAATACGGAAATGACGCTCCGCAGAGCGTTATCGACAGAATTAAGTACGAAATTGATATAATCGTAAAAATGGGTTATGTCGATTACTTCCTTATTGTTGCCGATTTTATTAACTATGCCAAGAGTCGGGGAATACCCGTAGGGCCGGGAAGAGGCTCCGGAGCGGGAAGCGTTGTCGCCTACTGTATCGGCATTACCGGTATTGATCCCATAAAATACAACCTTATTTTCGAAAGATTTTTAAATCCCGAAAGAATAACCATGCCGGATTTTGATGTGGATTTTTGCTACGTCAGACGCCACGAGGTAATTGACTATGTGGTAAAAAAATACGGAGAGGATAAAGTTGCACAAATTATTACTTTTGGTACAATGGCGGCAAGAGGCGCAATACGTGACGCAGGCCGTGCAATGGGACTGCCGTATCAGAAAGTGGACTCTGTAGCAAAGCTTATTCCGAGAGAATTAAACATAACAATCGAGTCTGCTCTTAAGGACTCTAAGGAGCTTCAGGAGTTGATTCTGAAGGACCCTGAGATTAACGAGCTGATCGACACGGCGAAAAAAATCGAAGGTATTCCGAAGAATTCCTCCGTTCATGCGGCAGGGGTAGTTATAACAAAAGAGCAAATCACAAACTATGTACCCTTGCTGAAAAATGACGACATGGTTGTAACTCAGTATACAATGGAGGCGCTTGAAAGACTGGGTCTCCTTAAAATTGATTTTCTCGGACTGCGAACGCTTACCGTTATCAATGATACGGTTAAGCTTGTAAGAAAAAAGCTTCCCGACTTTGACATTGAAAAGATTCCTCTTAATGATAAGGATACCTTTCAAATGCTTTCAAAAGGGGACACTCTCGGAGTATTTCAGTTTGAGTCCGAGGGGATTACAAACGTATTAACAAGGCTTGTACCCGAAAATATTGAGGACTTGATTGCCGTTATTTCTTTGTACCGTCCCGGACCTATGAAATCAATTCCCACCTATATAGAAAACAGGAAAAAGGGAACGATAGAATATAAGCATCCGAAGCTGAAGGGCATTCTCGATGTAACCTACGGCTGTATTGTGTATCAGGAGCAGGTTATGCAGATTTTCAGGGAGCTTGCGGGATATTCCTACGGCCGTGCAGACCTGGTTCGCCGTGCTATGGCAAAGAAAAAGCATGACGTTATGGAGCAGGAGAGAAAAGTATTTCTTTACGGAGAAGAGGGGAGCGACACCTGCGTAGGAGCTGTGGCGAACGGTATTGACGAAGCGGTTGCCAATGAAATCTTTGACGATATGGCGACCTTTGCTTCCTATGCCTTTAATAAATCCCATGCGGCGGCGTATGCCTATATTGCCTACCAAACTGCATATCTCAAATGCCATTTTAAAACCGAGTTTATGTGCAGTATCATGACAAGCGTGCTTGATAATACGGATAAGCTTATCGGATATATTTCAAGTTGCAAGGATATGGGAATAAAAATTCTTCCGCCTGATATTAACCTGAGCGGCGGTGAATTCACTGCCGAGGGAGAGGACATACGTTTCGGTCTGCTCGGAATAAGAAACCTCGGAAGAAGCTTTATCGAAAAGCTTACGGAGGAACGGGAGAAAAACGGAAAATTCAAAAGTCTTACCGACTTTTTCGAGCGCATGCAGGGCAGAGAACTGAATAAAAAATCAGTTGAATTTCTGATTAAAAGCGGAGCGATGAGCGCCTTCGGCAACAGGCGTCAGCTTTTGGAAAACTATATTCCCGTAATGGAGGCTGCCGGAGAAACCGCAAAGTCTGCGGCAACGGGTCAGCTTAATCTTTTCGGAGAAGCTGCCCCTGAGCAGTCTGTCAAAGCTCTGCCGTACACGGAGGACTATGACGCTTCGACTCTGCTTCGGATGGAGTACGAGTCATTGGGAATATATATATCCTCGCACCCGCTTAATAAATACCGTGATTTAATCCGCAAAAAAGGCTATAATAAGATAAATCAGATAAACGCCGCCACGGCCGACGGCGAACAAGCGGAAACGGTGTGCGTTATCAAGGATATAAAATTTCACCGAACTAAAAATAATGCACAAATGGCTTTTTTATCTGTCGAGGACGAAACGGGAAGGACCGAGGCGGTTGTTTTCCCTAAGGTGCTTGAAGCTTCAAAAAAGGAAATTCAAAAAGAGAAAATCGTGAAAATTTCGGGAAGCATATCCGTTAAGGAAGATGAATCTCCGAAAATCCTTGTAAATACCGTAATAGGCGAGGAGCTTTTAAAGGAAATCGAGCCTAAACTTCTTTATCTGCGTATTAAATCGGATGAAAAACAAAAGCTGGATAGAATTACGCAAATATGTCTTGCCAACAAAGGCTTCGACGAGGTTGTGATTTATGTTTCAGACCTTAAAAAGAAGCTGAGGCTTAAAAATATTCGGGGAGTAAAAATTGGCGAAAAAATCATCGATGAACTGAAAAAAGTAATGAATATTGACGATATTTGCATAAAATAAAAAAAATAATTGAAAAAATACTTGACAGTTTTTTTAGGACTGGTAAAATAGTTAGTGTGCAATAAAAAATATAAGCAAGAAGAGGAGATACACAATGAAGACTATCGGTGTTTTAACAAGCGGCGGAGACGCTCCGGGCATGAATGCCGTTATCAGAGCAGTTACAAGAGCCGGTATTCGCAAGGGAATGAGAGTAATAGGTATCCGCAGAGGATACAACGGACTTATCAACGGAGATGTTGTTGAGCTTGACGCAAGAAGCGTTTCAGATATAATCGAAAGAGGCGGCACAATGCTTTATACGGCAAGGTGCCATGAATTCAGATATGAGGAAGGACTCCAAAAGGCTAAGAAATCCTGTCAGGAGCTTGGACTTGAGGGTATTGTTGTTGTAGGCGGAGACGGCTCCTTCAGAGGTGCGGCAGACCTTTCGGCGAGGGGAATCCCCTGCGTAGGTATTCCGGGAACTATCGACAACGATATTGCCTGCACCGATTATACAATCGGATATGATACGGCTATGAATACTGCTATGGAGATGGTTGACAAACTCAGAGATACCGCACAGTCCCACGACAGATGCAGCGTCGTTGAGGTTATGGGCAGAAACGCAGGTCATATCGCTCTTAATACGGGTATTGCCTGCGGAGCAACATTTATCGCTACAAAAGAGGTTGAATTTAAGGTTGAGGATATCATCAACAGAATTCAGTCGATAAAGCAGACGGGAAAACAGCATTATATCGTAGTTGTTTCCGAAGGACAGGGTAATTCCTTTGAAATTGCCGAGAAGATTGAAAAGGCAACAGGAATTGAATCGAGAGCAACTATTCTCGGTCATGTTCAGCGCGGCGGCTCGCCTACCGTTCGTGACAGAGTTGTTGCAAGCCAGATGGGTTACTACGCTGTCGAGCTACTTGAAAAAGGAATCGGCAACCGTGTAATAGCAATGCGTGATGACAAAATCTGCGATTTTGATATTCAGGAAGCATTGCATATGACAAAGAGCATTGATATGGATTTGTTCCATATCGCAAGCGAAATCTCATTCTGAGAGATTTAAAAGCAGAGTAGAATTTTGTGCGTTAAGTATCCGACGGACGGGGAGTTGCTGTCGGGGCGAAAAGCGAAAGCTTGCGGCACATAATTCGCATCCCGCTGCACATAATTGAAAATGACGGCAAGTCGTTTCGGCCACCATTAGATTTTATGTGATAGCATGAAGAAAATGGAGGTTATTTATGAAACGATTTGCTTTAATTTTTTCCGAGTCTTTTTACGAATTAAAAAGCCTCAAAACTCTGACAACAACGGGCATTTTGATAGCGGCATATGTAGTGCTTGACGCGTTCACAATCAGCATCGGAGAAGTTTTGAAATTCAATTTCAGCTTTCTCGCTCTCGCTTTAATAGGAATGCTGTTCGGACCTGTGGTATCGTGCCTTGCGGCAATCCCATGCGACCTTATCGGCTGTTTTGCAACGGGGAAGTCGATTATTCCCGTTTTTACGGTAGTTGCAATTATCGAAGCTTTTATATACGGCGTCGCTCTTTACAAGCTTGTACCGAAAAGGTCTCAGTCCGGACAAATTTTTTCAAAGGAAAATGCGGTAAATATTTTGAAGCTTTTTATTGCAAGATTATCTGTAAATCTTATATGCAACGTGTTGCTTAATACTGCGATACTCAGGTATTTGGGCTTTATTAAAAAAGGCGGCTTCGTGATTTATATGACAAGGCTCGGCAAAAACATAGCGATGCTGCCGATAGAGGTATTTTTGATGATAGTAATAATGCTGCCGCTTTCTTATGCATTTAAGAAAGCGACAGCCTCAAAGAAGAATATACAAGAGTGCGAACAATAAGCTTTTATCGGCTTTTTGTCTGTAAAGCACAAAAAGCAAAACAAGAATAAGCGCTTTGTCTTTGTCAATACCGAATTGCACTAAGAGCGATTCAAATACATTATTAAGAGTTTTTTCGATTCCCTCAAGGCTAAGCCCCGAATTGCTGTCAGCAGAAATGTTCTCTGATTTGTGCTCTTCGGGCTTAGCTTTTGTATAATTATTGCGGTTTTTGTTATTACTGCGTCTGTATCTTGATTTGCTGTTCATTTCCATAGCCTGTTTTTTTGCTTCACTTACCATAGTATTCATTCTTGAGCGGGGAATGTTTTGCTGTTGCCAGTTCAAAACAGATCACCGCCCAAAATACCGCTCTCTTTAATAAGAGGAAGTAAAGCCAGCAGCTTCAGTATTTTAATCGACTGATCCACCTTAGCCTTGTTTTCGTCATTTAAATGCGGCTTTAAGGCGTTTAAAAGAACAACGTTCTTGTCGCTTTCTGCGCTTGGAGCAAACAGGCTTTTAAGCTTTAGTATTTTACCGATATCTATATTGTCGAACATAGACGCATCGTCAGGCTTTTTTTCATCCTTATCAGAAGATGCCTCAGGGTTAAGTCCGAGAGCAGAAGCCATATCCTTGATTTGTTCCATTGCATCTTCCGACGAAAGTATTTCCTGCAATATATCTGAAAAATCTTCCATGGCACCCTCCGAAATTCTCTATTGCTTATTAAGACTGTCCAGGATGTCCTTTGTCTTTGAAGAATTGAGTACTTTTTTCATCATTTCAGGATTATTCAAAAATGAATTTAACTTTTTACTCTGTTCTTCGGACATATTTCCGGTAAGCTTATCGAAATTATTTTCGCTGATGGCAGATTTTATTTCTTCGGGCGATTTCCCTAATTTTGCGCTTGCAAGCTTCAAAAGCATATTTGCGGTTTTAGGATCTAATTCTTTCATACTGCACCTCCGTAGTTGTATAATACATAATATGCAGACAAAAATAAAAGTTGACTAAAACAGAGAAGGGAGCTATTATGAAAATAATCGTTTTTTCCGATTCCCACGGAAATTTCAATGCTCTGCACAGGGTAATGGAAATACACAGCGACGCCAAGGCGTTTTTTCATTTGGGAGACGGTCAGAGGGAACTTGATGATATTGAAGCGCTGTACCCCGAAAAAAAGTTTTACAGCGTTTGCGGAAACTGCGATTTAGCTTCTTTAAAGCAGGCGACGGGACTTACCGAGATAGCGGGGAAACGAATTATGTTTACGCACGGTCATATGTACGGCGTAAAATCCGGAATAGGCGCGCTTGTTGCTTCCGCAAGAAAAAACTGCGCCGATATTGTTCTTTATGGGCACACGCATATTCCGTATGAGGAATATGACGACGGACTTTATATTATGAATCCCGGAAGCATAGGAAAAGGCGTTTTCGGCATCCGCTCAACCTACGGGATAATCAATATTGTAAACGGTCAAATTTCCACGAACATAGCAACCTTGTAAGGCAAAGCCTCCGTCAGTTTAATTGACGGAGGCTTTTAATCTGATGCTTTAATATCAGTTGCGTCTATACACCGCTGTGATTTCTCCCGTAAACGCTTCGTGATAATTTTTATCGGGATAAAGCTCATCGGGATTTACGCCGACAAATCCCTCAGGCTTGATTTTGTCTGTATAAATTTTTTTGCAAACAATAACAAGCTCAGCTTCCTCAAAGCAGGGAACATCGTCCCTGAGAAAAGCAGGCGTAAGCCCTGTTTCCTTGGGCTTGTCATAATCCCTGCCCGATTTTGCACCGCAGAACTTAAGAGCGTCCCTGTACTCCTCGCCGAAAAACGAAACCGTAAAATAATCGCCGTTTTTGATAAAATCGTAAGTGTAGCGTGTCGGTCTGATAACTGTCGTAAAAACAGGTTTGTTCCAGATAAATCCGAAAAATCCCCAAGAAACCGTCATAGTGTTGAACTTTTCCTTGTTTCCTGCGGTTACAAGCG
Organism: Oscillospiraceae bacterium; assembly: GCA_051882715.1. Classification (GTDB taxonomy): domain Bacteria; phylum Bacillota; class Clostridia; order Oscillospirales; family Ruminococcaceae; genus JBJESI01. The sequence continues at coordinate 199 of JBJESI010000049.1, read as the reverse complement.
CCCATTGCTTATTCAGCTTTTCAAAAGGATTAAATTGAAGCTCTTCTGCTTTGATTTCTTTAAAAGACATATAAACACCTCCGTAAATAGCTTCTTAACAGATAATATGATAACATTAAAAATTTTATTTTTCAATACTAAAACAAATATATTGAAATTCGTTGTTAATGTATGATATAATTATTATCATTATTATACA
>JBJESI010000048.1:0-2974 GCA_051882715.1 Oscillospiraceae bacterium | reverse complement strand
GTTGTGATGTCATAGACAACTCTGTTTATGCACTTTACCTCATTGACTATCCTTGACGCACAGATTTCAAGCACCTCATACGGTATTCTTGCGAAGTCGGCGGTCATAAAATCCGTTGTTGTAACGCCTCTGAGGGCAAGGGTATAATCATAAGTTCTTCCGTCCCCCATAACGCCTACCGAGCGCATTGATGTAAGAACGGCAAAGTACTGGTTAATGCTTCTGTCAAGACCTGCCTTTGCGATTTCATCACGGAAAATATAGTCAGCATCCTGAAGAATATCAATCTTTTCTTTTGTGATGTCTCCGATTATTCTTACGGCAAGACCGGGGCCGGGGAAAGGCTGACGGTAAACAAGATAGTCGGGAAGTCCAAGCTCTTTTCCGAGCGCACGAACCTCGTCCTTGAAAAGCAGTCTCAGGGGTTCAATTATTTCTTCAAAATCAACCACATCGGGAAGGGCGCCGACATTGTGGTGCTTTTTAATAACTGCTGCGTCTCCTGCGCCCGATTCGATTACATCGGGGTAAATTGTGCCTTGAGCAAGGAAGTCAACCCTTCCGATTTTCTTAGCTTCTTCCTCAAAAACACGAATAAATTCTTCGCCGATGATAACACGCTTTTTGTCGGGATCGCTGACGCCTGCCAGCTTATTCAGAAACCTTTCGCTTGCGTCAACACGGATAAAGTTAATGTTCCAATCTTTGAACGCCGCTTCAACCTCGTCGCCCTCGTTTTTTCTCATAAGACCGTGATCAACAAAAACGCAGGTGAGCTTGTCTCCGACAGACTTAGCAAGAAGCGCCGCAACAACCGAGCTGTCTACGCCGCCTGAGAGAGCGAGGAGCACCTTGCCGTTTCCGACCTTCTTCCTGATTTCCTCTGCCGCAGACTTAGCGTAACTGCTCATTGACCAGTCGCCCGTGCATCCGCAGACCTTGAAAAGGAAATTACGGAGCATTGAAAAACCGTTTTCGGTATGATTAACCTCGGGGTGGAACTGGACTCCGTAGAATTTTTTCTCGGCATTTTCCATAGCCGCAACAGGGCAGGTCTGAGTTTTAGCGGTAATTTTAAAGCCGTCGGGAACATTTGAAATATAGTCGTTGTGGCTCATCCAGCTTATACCGAGAGCGTTGTCGAAAAGGGGAGAGCTTGTATCATATTCGGTAGCTGTTTTTCCGTATTCTCCCGACGGAGCGGAAGAAATTTCTCCGCCGAGAGCGTGAGCCATAGTTTGAATTCCGTAGCAAATTCCGAGAATAGGAACGCCAAGCTCAAAAACTTCTTTAGTTATATGCGGAGAGGTTTCAAGAAAAACGCTGTTCGGACCGCCGGTAAAGATAATGCCCACCGGGTTAAGCTCTTTGATTTTTTCAATAGAAATATCGTAGGGATGAACCTCGCAGTAAACTCCGCACTCACGCACGCGTCTTGCTATAAGCTGATTATACTGTCCGCCGAAGTCGAGAATAAGAACGAATTGATTTGGCATAACTACACTCCTCATTTTTGATATCATTATCATATATTCTATCATATTTTAACGGTATTTTGCAATACTTTTGTGAACATAATAATATAAAACATCGAAAAAGCGAGGAGATACAAATAATATGAGAAAAATTTTAAAAAAATGTCCTCCGATTTTAGCGGCAGGACTGCTGTTTTCGGTTTTGATTTCGGCAGGAGCGGAATTTGATTACTCCGACGAGGTTTCTGCAGCGCCTGCTTCAAAAGAAATCCTTATGTATACCGTCAGGGGAGAAGAGCTTTCCCTTGACTGCGAAAGTCTTGAGGAAAGGCTTATGATTAGTCCGCAGACCTTGCGGGGAATAACCTTTACGGACATTCCAGCAAACTCAGAGATATATTGCGGAGAACGCAAGGTAGGGGAATTTGAAAAGCTTGCAAGAGAGGACATCGACAGCCTGAAGGTAACCGTTAATGACGGCTCGGAGAGGATAACTCTCGGTTTTGTTGCCAATACAAGCGAGGCTCTGAGCGCAGTGGCGACAGTCAGCGTGCTTGACAGGGAAAACTCTGCCCCGACAGCTCAAAGCGCAGAGTACGGCACGGTTGAGGAAACAGCAATTTCAGGCAAGCTTAAAGTGTTTGACGCTGACGGAGATAATTTGAGAATAATCGTTACAGACAAGGCTGTAAAGGGAACTGTTACGGTAGACGGAGCTTCTTTTTGCTATACTCCTTACCCGAAAAAGTCAGGAAAGGACGGATTTAATTATATTTGCGAGGACGAGTTCGGCAACCGTTCTGCAGAATGCAGTGTAAAGCTTAATATTGAGGATTCCGGCGGATTTTACTACGAGGATATGGACAATAATTTCAGCGCCTATGCGGCGGTTAAGCTTTGCGAGAGCGGAATAATCTGCGGCGAAAAAATCGGAAATAAATACTTTTTTGCACCTGAAAGACAGGTGACAAGGGGAGAGCTTGTAACCGCTCTTGTCACGGCGGCAAGCGGCGATAACGGACTTTCCGTATGCGTAAATACGGGAATGATTAACGACAGCGAAATTCCCCTTTATATGAAGCCGTATATCAAAAGTGCCGTTGATGACGGAATAGTTACCGAAAGCAGCTTTGCTTTTAATGAAATCCCCACAAGGGAGGAGACGGTTGTTCTTGTAAAGAGGGCGGCGGGGATTCCGACCGTGCGCCAAAGCAATTTTTATATTGAGGATATGTCGCAAATTTCGGAATGGGCGCTTGATTCTTACAAGACCCTTGACGCTTACGGAATGCTTGACTTATATGACGGCTCTGCAAAGCCGAAGTCGCCTCTTACAAAGGAATATATGGCCGACCTGCTGTGGCAGCTTTATGAATTCAAAAGCGTTAAAAAATAAGGATTATTAAGTTAGCTTTGAAAAATCCTTTTCGCGGCGCAGCTTGTATGGTGAAGCAAAGAAATCCTCCGACAGCCGCTTTACGACAGGCGCCAAAGCAAAA
>JBJESI010000047.1:0-3012 GCA_051882715.1 Oscillospiraceae bacterium | reverse complement strand
CTTGGGGCGGCGGCTTTCAAAAAGCTCCTCGACACGGGGAAGACCCTGCGTAATATCGTCAGCCGAAGCGATACCGCCCGTATGGAAGGTACGCATGGTAAGCTGAGTACCGGGTTCGCCGATTGACTGAGCCGCAATAATTCCGACTGCCTCGCCCACTGCAACGGAATTGCCGTTTGCAAGGTTTGAGCCGTAGCATTTTGAACAAATTCCGTGCTTTGAAATACATCCGAGAACCGAACGGATTTCAACGTTCTCCGCACCGGCTGCGACGATTTTATCAGCGTCCTCGGCGGTCATCATCTTATCCTTGGACACGATAACCTCGCCTGTTGCGGGATCGACAAAATCGTTTACGAGATAGCGTCCGCGCAATCTTTCCGCCAAAGGCTCGATAACCTGATTTCCCTCTCTGATTTCACGGACCTTGATACCGTGGTCGGTTCCGCAGTCGTCCTCACGAACGATAACGTCCTGTGAAACGTCAACGAGTCGTCTGGTCAGATAACCGGAGTCGGCGGTACGCAGAGCCGTATCGGCAAGTCCCTTTCTCGCACCTCTTGAAGAGATGAAGTATTCAAGGATGTTAAGACCTTCACGGTAGTTTGAACGAATAGGAATTTCAATCGTGCTTCCCGAAGTATTTGCGATAAGTCCGCGCATACCTGCAAGCTGTCTTATCTGGCTGATACTGCCTCGAGCCTCGGAGTTCGCCATCATGAAGATGGGGTTCTCTTCATCAAGGTTGTTTTTCAGAGCGTCGGAAACCTTTTGAGTTGTGTCGTTCCATGTGTCGAGAACGAGCTTATATCTGTCTGAATTTGAAATGAAACCGTTTTTATAGCTTGCCGTGATTTCCGCAATCTGATCTTCAGCCTCTGCGATAAGCTCCTTTTTCTGAGGAGGAATTACGGCGTCGCACACAGCGACAGTTATAGCGGCACGGGTTGAGAACTTGAAGCCGAGCTCCTTGATAACATCAAGAACCTCCGCTGTTTTAGCGGTTCCGTGATAAGTGATGCAGCGGTTGATAATATCCTGAAGCTGCTTTTTGCCTACTCGGAATGATACTTCAAGATCAAACTGTGTTTCGGAATTTGTTCTGTCCACGTAGCCGAGATTCTGAGGGAGAGATTCGTTAAAGATAATTCTTCCGACAGTCGCATCGATAAGACGGCTTATTCTCTTTCCTCCGATATCCTTTGTTACCCTTACCTTTATAGGCGCATGGAGAGAAACAATTCCTTCCTCATAAGCCATAATCGCCTCGTTGGTATCACGGAAAACCTTGCCCTCGCCCTTATCGTTCTTGCGCTCCATTGTAAGATAGTAAGAGCCGAGTACCATATCCTGAGTCGGAACCGCAACAGGGCGTCCGTCGGAGGGCTTAAGCAGGTTGTTAGCCGCAAGCATCAGGAACCTTGCTTCTGCCTGCGCTTCTGCCGAAAGCGGTACGTGAACCGCCATCTGGTCGCCGTCGAAGTCGGCGTTGTAAGCGGTACAAACAAGAGGATGAAGCTTGAGCGCTCTGCCCTCTACGAGAACAGGCTCAAACGCCTGAATACCCAGTCTGTGAAGCGTAGGAGCACGGTTGAGAAGAACAGGGTGATCCTTGATTACAAATTCAAGTGCGTCCCAAACCTCGTCCTTAGCCTTATCAACCATTTTCCTTGCGCTCTTAACATTGTTTGCCGCGCCGGTATCTACAAGGCGCTTCATAACGAAGGGCTTGAAAAGCTCGATTGCCATTTCCTTAGGCAAACCGCACTGATAAATTTTAAGATTAGGTCCTACTACGATAACCGAACGTCCGGAGTAGTCAACACGCTTGCCGAGAAGGTTCTGTCTGAAGCGTCCCTGCTTACCTTTAAGCATATCGGAGAGGGATTTTAAAGGTCTGTTGTTAGGACCTGTAACCGCTCTTCCGTGTCTGCCGTTGTCAATAAGCGCGTCAACCGCTTCCTGAAGCATTCTCTTTTCGTTGCGTACGATAATGTCGGGAGCGTTAAGCTCGAGCATTCTCTTAAGACGGTTATTTCTGTTGATAACCCTTCTGTAAAGGTCGTTGAGGTCGCTTGTTGCGAAACGTCCGCCGTCGAGAAGAACCATAGGACGGATATCCGGAGGAATTACAGGCACAACATCGAGAATCATCCACTCAGGCTTGTTGCCCGAAAGGCGGAACGCCTCGACAACGTCAAGTCTTTTTAAAAGCTTAACTCTCTTCTGTCCCTGCTGAGTTTCCTCAAGCTCCTTTTTAAGCTGTTCCGAAAGCTTTTCAACGTCAATTTCCTGTAAAAGCTCCTTGATAGCCTCTGCGCCCATGGAAGCCTTGAAGTCGTCCTCGTAACGCTCGCGCATATCGCTGTATTCGGATTCCGAAAGAAGCTGACATTTTTCAAGCGGAGTGTTTCCGGGATCGGTTACGATGTATTTTGTGAAGTACAGTACCTCTTCAAGACGCTTCGGTGTGATGTCAAGCATCTGTCCTATTCTTGAAGGGGTTCCCTTGAAGTACCAGATGTGGGATACGGGAGCGGCAAGCTCGATATGTCCCATACGCTCGCGTCTTACCTTAGCACGGGTAACCTCAACGCCGCAGCGGTCGCAGATTTTGCCCTTGTAGCGGATCTTCTTGTACTTGCCGCAGTGGCATTCCCAGTCCTTTGTAGGTCCGAAAATCTTTTCGCAGAAAAGACCGTCTTTTTCAGGCTTCTGGGTTCTGTAATTTATTGTTTCAGGCTTCTCAACAACGCCGTAAGACCACTCTCTGATCTGTTCAGGCGAAGCGAGCCCGATTTTTATTGATTCGAATGCGTTAAATTCCAAAGTTTAGCCCTCTTTCTTATTTGAAATTGAAATCGGCTGCCGCCTTATTCGTCAAAGCCGAAATCGAAATCGCCGTCGTCGTCATCCTCGTCCTCGGCAACAAAGTCATCCTCTTCGGATTCCTCCATTACATAATTGTCTTCGATTTCACTTGAAACTGCAACGTTTGTCATTCCGTCCTCA
>JBJESI010000046.1:0-13955 GCA_051882715.1 Oscillospiraceae bacterium | reverse complement strand
GAAACCTGCGGTTTCAGTGATATTTTATTCGCCGTTAAACTGCCGCAGGCAATAACACTTGTCGAAAGGCAAATATAACTGCGAAGCAATATCACTCGCCATAAGGCGAATAAAACTGCCCAAGTGTCCTTTAGAACACTTGGGCAAACCTGCCGCCTCTTTACTTTTGTCATACGGATATTTAATATCAGTACAGTCCGAATAATCTTAAAATCTTCTGCCAAAATGTCAGCTTTTCCTCTTGAACAACAGCGTCAATTGCAGCTTCATCCATCTTAACACTCTCTGTCTGAATTATAAACTGGACAGCCTTAACATTTGTGTTTTTTTCGCTTACAAAGGAGGAAACTTCTGTGTTTTGGCCCGTAAAGCTTTCAATCATTTCGTCAATTTTATCGGAAATCTCATCGTCCATTCCGTCGGTTTTTTCCCGCATTTGAGCAGTTCCGTCTTTCAATTCGGAGGCTCCGCCGTAAGCCTCATCTATCCCGTCAACCAGTTCTGCAGTTCCGCTTTCAAGCTGTTCTGCGCCCGATTTAAGCGTATCGGCGGCGTCATAAAATTGAGAGATACCGTTTACGAAATCATCTGTTCTGCCGTAAAGCTCGGCAGTGCCGCCTTTGAGCTGCTTACTGCCGTTTAGCAATGTGACTGTTCCTTCTGCGACTTGGGAATATCCTGCGACAACCTGAGCTACGCCTTCGGTATATTCGTTAATACCCGAATCTAAATTTCCATATTCTTCAACAAGCGTATCTATGCCGTCTCTTAATGCCGCCATATTTCCCATAAGATTCTTAAGTTCAACGGCAAGCTCGTTTATACCGTTGTCCAGCACGCCGCAGCCCTCCCTCAGACTGCCGACTACTGCGGCAAGTTCGCCGATACTGCTGTTAATCTGCGTTAAATAGACGTCGGCGCCGTTTAACGCAGCGCTGTTACCCTGAATAAGCGTTACAATGCTTTGCAGCTGTTGCGCAGACGCTTTTAGCTGTGCAATCTGAGTCTCATCGCCGCCCGCTTGCTCTAAATATATAATTTGTTCATTCAGGACGGCAAGCTGTCCGTTCAGCGTTTCAACAGTTTTTGAGTTAGCGGCTTCCAGTTCGTCTATATCTAAACCGTTCTGCTTCATAGCCGCTTTATACGCCGCAAAGCTTACGTTGTTCTGCAAAGCGGCTACGCCTTCTGATAGGGATGCAATTCCTTCCTTAATCTGTGAAGAGCCCGATACAAGGGCATCAACCTGTTCTGCAGAGGCAGTAACCGACGAGATCTCTTTCTGTATCGCTAAAAGAGCTTCGTTAACCTGTGATGAACCGCCTGTGAGGGCATCCGATTTGCCGTTCAGCTCTGTGAGTCCCTCTTGAATTAAGGAAACTCCTCCGTTCAGAGATCGAGCGCCGTTATCCAGCTCGGCGGCGCCGTTTTTTAGTTGTCCTGTACCGCTTTTAAGAGCCTCTGCACCGTCCTTCAGGCTTCCCGCACCTCCGTAAAGCTTATCTGCTCCGTCGGCTAAATCTCCGACGCCTGTTTGCAAATCCTTTTCAGCAGCATCCCGAAGCCGAGAAACTCCGCTTTTTAAATCATCGGCGCCGCCGTCAAGCTCCGCAATAGCGTTAATCAATTCGGCAACCCGATCCATCAGTTCGCCGTCGTCAACTTCAATGTCCATCGAAAGAGGGACTCCGTTAATTGACGCCGCCGCCATTTCAAATTCGGTAACATCTGCTGTAATTACCGCATCTATTCCCTCGCCGGGGAGCATAGTATAGGAAATCTGCTTTTTACTGCCCACATTGGCAATCGTGGCTCCCGACGCAGTAATATTCCTGCATTTTTCTGTGTCGAGAGTAAAAGCCGCCTGCAAAGCATAATCATCAAAGAAATCGCCTGTATACGCCTCGTTCTTCTCCACCTTGAATTTAATTTCCAATTCACCGCTTTTTCCTGCGGCTTCATCTGCGGAGTACTCCTTACCGTCAATTAAATATTTAATGCTTATATTCCACGGAATAACCGTGCTGTTCATCTTGCCCTTGCAGTAAACTCTGTCGGCCGATGAAGAAAAAGTGATTAAATCGCCGCTCTGTGAAATTTTATCTGTAGTGTTCAGCATTTCAACCGATGAATAATCCCCGTAATCCGTAATATCGCCGCCCTCGAAAATATTTACGGCATAAACATCTTTAACAGAGCCGTCTGCTGCAAGATTAACATAAATAACTTCTTCCTTTTCGGAGGAGACTTCGGCGGCAAAGGTCGGAGTCACCGCCGCCATAAGCAAAGCGCAGGACATCAATACGGGCGCTGTTCTTTTAATTATTTTCATTTTTTTGTTTCTCCTTTCCGGGATTGTAAAAGCTGAGTTTAAGCGTGGTGCGCTGAATCAGACCGTCAAATATATAAAGCAATCCGGGCAGCACAAAAAATACGCTTGCCATTGAAAGCAGGGTTCCCCGTCCGAGGAAAAGCCCAAGCTGTGACAAAATTCTGTGAGTCGAAACTATGCTCAGCAAAAATCCGACGAGAGCCAAAACCGTGCCTGAGGTTAAAACCGAAGTTGTAACATTACTGATAGTTTCCGAAATCGCCTGCTTTTTCGGCATAGTCTGCCTGTGCTCCAAATATCGGTCAGTAAACAAAATAGCATAGTCCACCGTTGCGCCGAGCTGTATTGAGGAAATAATCAGGTATGCGATATATTGCACATTGGCATCGCAAAAATAAGGCACGCCCATATTTATCCATATAGCCGCTTCAATCGCAAATACCAAAATAACAGGTAAAGACAGTGATTTCATCGTCAAAAGGATAACTGCAAACACCGAGCAAACCGCAATTATATTAACCTTCAGTGTGTCTGCTGTAATTGTATCCATCAGGTCGTAAGTTGAAACGCCTTCTCCCGCAAGATAATATGAGTCCGGATAATACTCATTTACCGTACTGCGGATTTTTTCAACCAGTTCAAAGGTTTCCTTGCCCTCATAATCAGCTTCGACAGTCAGTACCATACGGTTATAGTTATCCGAAACAAGCTGTGAAAGCGTGTCTTTATCGAGGTACTCTTTAGGAATTTCCGCTCCGACCGTATCCACATACGAAAGAATACTCTTTACCTTAGGGATTTCATGCAAAGCGTCGGAAAGCTTCTGCTCTGCTTCAGCGTCTCCGTTCGGTATCATGACAACATATGTATCGTTTTTTCCGAAAGCATTCTCTATGGCTGATGTATCCTGTCCGAGCTGTGTTCCCTCCCCGTAAATTTTTGACGAGCCGTAATAATAAGAATTGGAGTTAGACGCTACATAGGAAGGCACGGCAACAATTATAAATATAACCGTCATAGGTATCATGGTATGCTGTACAAACCTTCCGAAAATTTTAAACCGAGGCATCAGGCTTTTATGATGCGTTTTTCGTATCAGAGGATAAACGGAAAGAATAAACGCAGGCATAAAAACAAACACGGTAATAAGGCTTATACCTATGCCTTTCGCAAGCGCCAGACCAAGATCCGAGCCGATACCGAAACGCATAAATACCAACGCTAAAAATCCGATAACCGTTGTCAGACCGCTCGAAAAAATAGAGGAGGTCGATTTGCAAAGTGCGTCCGTCATGGCGTCCTTAAGGTCGGCGTTTGTTTGCAGACATTCCTCATATCTGTGAAGAAGAAATACGGAATAATCAAGCGATACTGCAAGCTGCAAAATTGCTCCCGCCGCATTGGTAACAAAGGAAATTTCTCCGAAAATCAGGTTGCTTCCGCTGTTTATCAGTATGGCGACGCCTAAGCCTGCCAGCACTATAAACGGCTCTGCCCAAGAATCAGTCGTAATAAGCAAAATAGCCAAAACAGCAATTACGGCAAATATCGAAATTATCCTTATCTCGCTGACAGTACCTGTTGTGGCAATCGCAGTTGATACGGCGTCGCCCGTCATGGCGTTATCATCGCCGATGACGCTGCGTATTCTGTCAACGGCTCCCACCGTATCCTCCTCGGCAACCGTAACGGTAAACAATGCGTTGCCGTCCTTATAATAGGTTTCGACCGTTTCGCTGTCGGCAAACTCCAAGGGCTCGCAGATGCTTATCGAATCATCAAGCCAGATAACATCGGTTACGCCGTCACAGCTTTTTAATTTCTCCTTGTATTCCAAAGCTTCAGGTATGGATACATTCTTAACCATAACTCGCGCATTGGGGATGCCGCCGTCAAATTCCTGCTCCATAATGTCGAGAGATACGGTAGAACTGCTGTCAGACGGCAAATAGTCCTTCATATCGTAGTTTACTTCAACGAAGCTTTGAAGAATTGCTCCGCAAACGGCGAGTATAATAAAAATAACGAGTATTTTTTTCGGATTTCTTACAACTCGGGAATAGAATTTTCGCATTTTTCCGCTTCTCCTCCTCCCGAACAGGAAACTCCCGTTAATTCAAACACATTATGTCCGCAGCAAATCTGCAAGCTTACGCCAGACGCCGTTAATTTTCCCGTTGCAATAAAATGTACGGTACTCATAAGCGTAACTAAAGTGCCTTTAATACTGCAATTTCCCGTACTGTCTATCGTGCCTTCAAAAGGTTCTCTATGACCTAATACATCGAGCCATCCGCTCAGTGCATTTTCGGATACCGTTGCCCCAAGAACACCGTATTTACTGCCGAGCGGCGTTTTCATCATGATGGAATAGCGCTGTTCCGACATAAAATATCTCTCCTTTCATCTTTTCTCATATCATAATACAACGGTATATACTTAAATAAAACGGTCAAAGCCTATCGGTTTGGGTAATATACGGACAAAATCGGCGAATTGACGGGTAAATTGATTTTCCCCACATTTATCCGATATTGTCCGTTGATTATTTGACGGACAGGTGTATAATAAATACGAGGTGAGTCTGATGAGAAACGAAGAAATTTCACTTGGAACAAAAAGAGCGCTTTCGGAGGCTTTGAAGCAGGAGATGAAAAGAAAGCCGTTTCAAAAAATCACCGTAAGTGAACTGATAAAAACTTGCAATATCAACCGTAAAACATTTTACTATCATTTTGAAGATATTTATGCGCTGCTTAAATGGACATTTGAACAGGAAGCTATTGAAGTGGTCAAGCATTTTGACCTTCTTGTGGATAACGAAGAAGCTATCGGCTTTGTTATGGATTACGTCGAGGAAAACAACTATATCTTAAACTGCGCTTACGATTCAATAGGGCGGGACGAATTAAAAAGATTCTTTTGTTCGGACTTTACAGAGGTTATTAAGTCCGTTATTGAGCAGGAGGAACACATCGTGGGCAAGGAGCTCGACGCAGGCTACAGAGAGTTTCTATGCAGTTTTTATGTGGAAGCTCTTTCAGGCATGCTGATTGATTGGATTAAAGGAAGAGAGCACCGCAGCCGAAAAACTGCCGTAAAATATATTTCGGACACCATACGGTTTTCTCTGAGAGGCGTTTTACAATCATATAACTCGGTCGCCCCTTGACAGAGCAAGCCTTTTATTTGAAAAAAGTCAAACAGCCGAAGGGCGAATTACCCTTCGGCTGAAATTATCCGCAGACCTTTACAGTAACGCAGGTCTGCAAAAATTTTATTATTAAAATTCAATTACACGGGATGCACCTGTGAAGCTGAATCGGAATGAACGCCGTCGATACCGTATTCAGCGTCTCTGCGTGCTTTGAAGAATTTAACTGCTACCTGTCCGAACTGGGCGTAGCTGAGAACGTCCTCGTCGGATTTTGCCCATTCGGAAGCCTCTGCACGAAGCTTATCAAGCTCAGGCTCGAGCAAGTCGGCGGGACGGCAGGTAATAGGCTCGGCGTCGCCGATAATCTTCTTCTGGAATTCAGGGTCGATTGCAACGGGAGTCTTTCCGTATTCGCCTCTTACAAGGCCTTTAAACTCCTTAGTAACCATCTTATAGCGCTCGCCGTTGATAACGTTGAACACAGCCTGAGTGCCCACAATCTGAGAAGTAGGAGTTACAAGCGGAGGGAAGCCTGCGTCCTCACGAACACGGGGAACCTCCTTAAGAACCTCTTCAAGCTTATCCTCCTTGCCTGCCTGCTTTAGCTGGGAAACAAGGTTTGAAAGCATTCCGCCGGGTACCTGATAAAGAAGCGTGTTTGCGTCAACTCCCAGCATTTTTGTGTTAAGAAGTCCGGAATCAAGGTACTTCTGACGGAGAGCGGCAAAAATTTCTCTTACCTTATCAAGCTTAACAAGGTCAAGCCCTGTGTCGTATTCTGTTCTCTGAAGTGCGGCTACCATGGATTCGGTTGCGGGGTGCGAAGTTCCCAGCGCAAGCGGAGAAATAGCCGTATCAATTATATCAACGCCCGCCTCAATCGCCTTAAGAGCAGACATTGAAGCAAGTCCCGATGTGTAGTGAGAATGGAACTGGATAGGAACGGAAACAGCTTTTTTAAGCTCGCTTACAAGCTCATAAGCCGTGTAAGGAGTGATAAGTCCCGCCATATCCTTAATACAGATTGAATCTGCGCCTGCATCTTCAAGCTGTTTTGCAAACTCAACGAATTTAGCTGTGTTGTGAACGGGGCTGATAGTGTATGAAATTGCGCCCTGAACATGTCCGCCCTCTTTCTTTGCTGCAGTAATCGCGGTTTTAAGGTTGCGGATATCGTTAAGCGCGTCGAAAATACGGAGAATATCAACGCCGTTTGCTATTGATTTCTGAACAAAATATTCAACCACGTCATCAGCATAATGACGGTATCCGAGCATATTCTGTCCTCTGAAAAGCATTTGGATTTTTGTATTCGGCATATTCTCTCTTAATGTGCGGAGTCTCTGCCAAGGGTCTTCGTTAAGAAAGCGCAGACAGGAATCAAAGGTTGCGCCGCCCCACGCTTCTACCGAATGGTAGCCCACTTCATCTATAAGCTTGAGCGCAGGCATCATCTCCTCCATTGTCATTCTTGTGGCAATAAGGGACTGATGTGCGTCTCTCAAGCAGGTTTCTGTTATTTTTACTTTAGCCATCTGAACGCTCCTGTTAATTCATTGTCAAAATCACGTCGTTAGCGTTTACTGTATCGCCCTGGCTTACGTTAACGCTTGCAACCGTGCCGTCCTGCTGTGCAACGATGTCGTTTTCCATCTTCATTGCTTCAAGAACAACCAAAACCTGACCCTTTGCAACGCTGTCGCCAACTGCTACCTTAACGCCGAGAATTGTTCCGGGCATGGGCGCTGTTACCGTTACGCTTCCCTGTGAGCCCGAAGGCGCGGGAGCCGCTGCGGGGGCAGGAGCAGGTGCGGGAGCAGGAGCCGCCGCAGGGGCAGGAGCTGCTGCGGGCGCTGAAGGCGCGCCGCCTGCTGTTTCTTCAACCTGAACGTCATATACTTTTCCGTTAACTGTTACGCTGTATCTTTTCATATTTAATCTCCTTTATGTTAGAATGGGAAGTTGCTGTGCTTTTTAGGGAGCTTTGTTACTCTCTTGCCGCTTAAAACATCAAGGGCTGAAGCAACTGAGCTTCTTACCTCGGCAGGTGTAACGATTTCATTTACGAAGCCGTCTGCCGCAGCCGCAAATGCCGACATTTCATCTTCATATGCTTTTTCAAGCTCTGCACGCTTTGCGTCTTTATTTTCAGCCTTTGCTATTTCATCATGGGAGGTAAATTCAACTGCTGTCGCCGCAGAAAGAGGAGCTATAACAGCATTCTCAAGGGCGAATACAATATCGGCGTTTGAAAGCGCCATATAAGCCGATCCGACAGCCTTGCCTGTAATAACGGCAATTTTCGGAGTCGTTGCTTCGGCATAGGTATGGGCAAGCTTCGCAGTATCCCTGATGCTTCCGGAAAGCTCGTCCTCGGAGGTTATATCAAAGCCCTCCGTATCAATAACCGTAATAACGGGGATAGAATAGGAATCGCATACGCTTACAAGCTTGGCGATTTTTGTGCAGTCATCGGAATTAAGCTTGCCGCCTACTGCCGACGCAATTCCGACCGCAGAACCGTTTACCTTAGCGATGGCTGTATATGCCGTCTTACCGAAATCTGCGTAAAGCTCTGTTTCAGAATCAGAATCGGCAACCGAAAGAGCTACGTCCTTTGCAGACGCAAAGGAAACTGCGGCAGGCTCTTCATATTCATAAACGGGAATAGACGAAAGGTTGTTTGACGGCAAAGCCGAAACTATATTCTTGATTGTTTGAATTGCGGAATCGTCATCGTCCGCAACGATTGAAACCGTGCCTGACGCAGCCGCATTTCCCGCACTGCCTGCCCCTGCAAGCTTTGTATTTGAGGGGGCGGAAATGAAAAGCTCCGCATCCTTGTTCATTATCACGAAATCCGCCATAGCGGCAACAGTTGCCGACATACCGCCGCAAACTCCCGCCACATAAGAAATCTGAGGAACAACGCCGGAAAGCTTGCTTGCCATTGCGGCAATCTTTGCGTAGGCGTTTAGAATTTTTGCTCCGTCTGAAATTTTTGCTCCGCATGAATCGTAAATTCCGATTACGGGAAGTCCTGTTTTTGCCGCAAGCTTGTAAAGCTTAACAAGCTTGTCTGCATGAATAAGATTGATCGCGCCCTTATCGGCGGTCACATCCTGTGAGAAAGCATAAGCCTGAAGTCCGAAAATCTCGCCGTAGCCTGTGATAACTCCGCAGGACTCGCCGCAGGATTTTGAAAAAGCGTCAAGCTCCTTGAATGTTCCCGCATCGAACAGAGCTTCAATTCTCTGCCTTGCCTTTGTGGGCGATGTAACCTTGCTCTTTTCTTCTTGTAAATTTTTCATTATGTCGCTCCTTAAAATAATTCGCTTTAAGGTTCATTATAAACTATTTTTGCAAAAACTTCAAGAGTTATTGCAACATTTTTTATCAAAAAATGTGCCGATTTCAGGCAAAATATTGCCTTTTTCAAGTTCGCACAGGGATTTTACCTTATTCAAATCCTCAATTTCAAAAACCGCCGAGCCGATTCCACGCAAATCCGCACTGTTGAGCATAGCTCGCAAAAGCCCCTCGTAAATATCCTTGTCGTCTGCGGAAAGCTCTTTAAAAACAATGCTTTCTCCGTTTAAAACGCAAAAGCCGTATCCCAGAAGCTCTCCCCCGCTTTGCGCCTCAAAAACAAGCGCAGAGCCTTCGTCTGCGCCGTATTTTTTTATTTGATTTTTATAATTATCTACGCTTTTCGCTTCTTTTATTTCCAGCATTGCCCTGCTCCTTTGCCGCAGCGTTCCTTAATGAACGAAGCTCCTCTTTTGTAAGCTCCCTGTAAGCTCCCGGCTTTAGCATCCCGAGCTTTACAGGTCCTATTGCTGTACGCTTCAAGCGAATGACGTTCAGCCCGACCGCCTCGCACATTTTTCTTATCTGACGGTTTCTTCCTTCTTTTATCGTCATTTGAAGCACCGTGCGGCTTTCCTCCTGCGTAAGAACAAGTATCACCGCAGGCTGAGTCATGACTCCGTCTATTTCCACACCCTCGCTCATGCGGATAATCTGCTCTTCCTCCGCCTGTCCTTCAACTGTAACTCTGTAGGTTTTGCTGACATGATGGCGTGGGTGCATTATTTCGTTTGCAAAAGCTCCGTCGTTTGTAAAAAGCAAAAGGCCCTCCGAGTTTCGGTCAAGCCTGCCTATGGGATAGACTCTCTCGTTTATGCCCGTAAGAAGCTCGGTAACGCATTTTCTGTCAAATTCGTCAGACATGGTGGTAACATAGCCTCTGGGCTTATTAAGCATTATATAGTAGAGCTTTCTCTTAACGTCAAAATGTATCTTCTCTCCGTTTACGGTTATCAGGTCCTTTGACGGGTCTGCCTTGTCGCCCAGCTTTATCGGACGGCCGTTTACCTTGACCGTTCCCGCAGAAATTAACTCCTCTGCCTTTCTTCTTGAGCAGTAGCCGCTGTCAGCTATTATTTTTTGTATCCTTACCTTTTCCATTTAAGCTCCTATCTTAATCTTCTGAAAAAATTAAGTATTTTCTCAAATATTCCGTCTTTTTCTTCAATCTGCGCCGCAGGTACATCCTCCGCCGCCGTAAGCTCCACGCTTGCAAGCACAACGCCGTTTCTGCGAAAATCCAGTCTGCCCACCGAATCCCCCGTTGTGACGGGAGCATAACAAAAATGCTCGGCGCATACCGACATCTCTATGCCGTCGGGGATTTTCCCGTCGACAGCCGAAATCATCGCCGTCCCCGAAGCCTCGGCTCGGACTGAGGCTTTTGTTCCGCCTACAACATCAACGGTAACTGCGTCAAAGCTGTAATTATAGCTCTGCTTTTTCACCCTTGAAAACCCGTAATCCAAAAGATTTGTGTGGTCGTTCCAGTCGTCCCTGTCAAAAAGCGTTACGCAAATCAACGTCACTCCGTCACGCCTTGCCGCAGAAACAAGGGTTCTTCCTGCGTTATCCGTAAAACCGGTTTTTACCCCGATTGCACCGTCATACATGCTGAGCATTTTATTGGAGTTTGTAAGCCAGCGTTTATAAACGGGATTGCCGTATTCGAGGGAGGTCTTTTTCGTGGAACATATTTCCGCAAAAATCGGGTTTTCAAGCGCCGCCTTTGTAAGAAGCGCCATATCGTAGGCAGTTGTATAATGTCCGTCTGCGTCAAGCCCCGACGGAGTGACAAAATGAGTATTCTCCATTCCCAGCTCCGCCGCTTTTTTGTTCATCAGCTCGGAAAACGCTTCAAAGCTGCCCGAAATCTCAACAGCCGCCGCATTAGCCGCATCGTTGCCCGACGGCAGAAGCATACCGTAGCAAAGCGCCCGCTTTGTTACAATATCCCCCTCCTTGAGCCCCATAGAGGTTCCCTCAACCTTTATCGCCTCGCTGTCAACGGTGAAAGAGGAATCGAGATTTCCCGATTCTATTGTAAGCAAAGCTGTCATTATCTTTGTGATGCTTGCCATTGCACGCTTTTCGTGCATGGATTTTTCGTATAAAACCTCTCCCGTATCGGCTTCCATAAGTACACATGATACCGCCGACACCTGCAAAGGCTCCTCAGCGTGCGCCAAAGAGCAAAAGAGCATTGCTGTCGGCAGTATCAAGCACAGTATTCTTTTCATGGCATTCCCTCCGCTTAGGCATTGGAGCGTGCTCGTATACTCCCTAATGCCTATATCTATGCGAGGGGAAGCTCGGTTATACTTTATTCGCTGTCTTTGTTCTTGCCCTTGCTTGAAACAAGTCCGGAAATTTTGTCGATTACCTCGGGAACGGTGTTGATAACGCTGTTTACTGCGTTTGAATCAACAGTCATCTGAAGAAGTCTTACATTGCCTCCCGAAACAACAAGGAATGCAAGAGGCTGAATTGATACGCCTGCTCCTGCCCCTCCGCCGAAAACGTCCTTGGGAACCTTAGAGGGAATATCCGAGCCGCCCGAGGCAAATCCGAACGAAACCTTTGAAACAGGTATTATTGTTGTATTGTCGGGTGTTGTAATCGGCTCTCCGATAATGGTGTTTACATCCACCATTTCACGGATTTTTTCCATTGTCACTCCCATTATTCCTTCGATTGCGTGCATAAAAATCACCTTTCCTTTTTATTTTTATTCATAAAGATTTTCAGCAAAACTCTTAAAGCTATTATAATTATGTGGTATATTCTCAATTTTATAAGAGCTTTTATCCGATATTTGAAAATATCCTCTCCAAACCTGGGGACTATATCAACGGATTTCACCTTTACGGTAAATATTCCGCAGAGCAGCCCGTATACAGCCCATACGGCGGCGTTAAGCTTTCCGTAGGAAAGAGCCGTTTCGCAGGCGTCCTCGCTGCCTTCCTCGATATACACATATACCTTTTCAAGCCTTATACGTTTTATAAGCTTGCCGACAAGACTCGGAACTCCCTCCAGCAAATCAAGGTAATACTTTAAATCGTCAAGAAGCCCGCTTTCTTTTTTTTGCTTTTTGCTTTTTGCTTTTTTCTTATCTTTTTTCGGATTTTCAGGCTTGACAGCCTCTTTGTCGGAGCTGTCGGAAGCAGAGGCGCCATCTTCGCCGTTATCGGAGAGCTCAGGCTTCTCAGGCTCTTTCAGCGTCTCGCTTTTTTTCTTTGCCTTTCCCCGTTTTTTGCGTTTTGGCTTTTTTTCCTTTTCGGGATATATTCTGAAACGAAGAGGTCCGTAGCGTACATCAACGTAAGAGGTATCGCTGTCGGCATATACAGAGAGGGTTATTGAAAGAACATTTATCAGCACTAAAAATGCCGCTATTCCAAGCAATATCCATAGCCACAGCATTTGCTCACCTCTTGTTAAACAGTCTCTTCCTCTTTTTTATCCTCTGTTATTTCCCGGGAAATATCTTCCGTTTCCCGTAAAGCCTCATCGTCATTTGGAAGCGGAGGCAATTCAGATATTCCGCTAAACCCGAAAGCCCTCAGAAAATTCGCAGTTGTCTTATAGCAAATCGGCTTTCCGGGGACATCAAGTCTTCCTGCCTCCTCAAGAAGCCCCTTTTCCACAAGGGTATTTACAACCGATGAGCTGTCCACTCCTCTTACATGCTCCACAAAGCTTTTGGTAACGGGCTGGTTGTAAGCCGCTATCGCAAGTACCTCCATCGCCGCATTGGACAAATTAGAGGCTTTGGGATTTTCAAGAGCTGTCCTTACATAGCTTGCGTACTCCCTTTTGCTTATAAGCTGGTAGGAGTCCTCAAGCTTAATCAGTCTTATTCCGCTTTCGGCGCTTTCATATTTTTCCTCAAGAGCGCCTATTATCATAAGAGTTTCCTCAAGCTCCGTTTCAAGAGCCTCGCAGATGCGTTCCGCCGCCAAAGGCTCGCCGCTTGCAAAGAAAATAGCCTCCGCTGCGGCCATTTTATTCTGTTCGGTCATTGTTTCACCGCCTGTCGGTTTCTTTCGGGATTGAACAAAAGCTGCTTATTATCATCTGATATAAGCACACGTCCCGCCTTTGACAATTCAAGTATTGCCAAAAATATCGCAACACATTCCGAATGTGTGCTTTGCTTTTCGTAAAGAGAATTGATTTCTATTCTTTTTACCTTATGGATATTTCGCAAAATATAGACAATTTTCGACGTCACCGAAACGTATTCCCTTTTTACAAGCGGCTCGAAAACATTTTCTTCAACAGGTAAATTGCGAAGCCTTCTTCCCGCCGCATTGAGATAAGCAGATATAAGCCTGTCCGGCTTTAATGTGCCCTTAAACGTCTTGTCGAGCTTTATTTTTTCCTGCTCACGCACAAAAATATCATTTGCAATGTAGCCGTCTCTCAGCCTGCCGGCAACCGCCTTGCATACGGCGTATTCGATAAGCTCTCCTGTAAGCTCTTCCTTTAGCTTCTCGGTTTCCTCGTATTTCGGAAGAAGCGACACTGTCTTTATATATATAAGCCTTGCCGCCATTTCCAAAAATTCGCCCGCAAGCTCGATGTCCTGCTCCTGGACTGCGTCGATGTAAGCAAGATACTGCTCGAGCAATACGGAAATCTGTATGTCGTAAATATCAAGCTTGTGCTTTGATATCAGATGAAGAAGCAAATCAAGCGGTCCTTCAAAAACATCAAGCTTAAATGAAAGCTCCTGCATATCAATACACGCCCACAGTCTTGAAGATTATATCCACAAAGCCTGTTATGAAATCAATTCCCGTAAACGCCCATTTCCTTAAAAACGAAAGAGGAACATCAAGCGCGCCGCTTACCATGAGAAGCATAAGTCCGATAAAAATATACTGTTCATACTGCATTATTTTAAAATAAATCCTGTCGGGAAGAACTGCATTAAGAATTTTTGAGCCGTCCAGGGGCGGTATGGGAATCAGGTTAAATACCGCAAGACCTGTGCTTACAAGCGCCATTAGGTAAAAAACGTTTGCGGCAACAATAAGCGTATTCGCAAGAGCGGCAACGCTGTACGACATAACGGCAAAGCCTGCGGCA
>JBJESI010000045.1:0-3045 GCA_051882715.1 Oscillospiraceae bacterium | reverse complement strand
CTATGAATAAAGGAATTGCAAGATATTTGTTTGTCAGCACGCTGTCGATTTTGACGCTTCTCTTGTGCTCCTTGCTTTCATGGCATTTAACAACCGCCGACGCACATACCTTCTCAATAAAGGTGTATCTCATATCGGCAAGAGCCGCATTCCTGTCCATATTATGCTCTGTTTCCATTTCGACGATACTGTGCTCAATCATATCAAGCTCATTTTCATTTAAGGAAAGTCGGTCGATAATATTGCTGTCGCCCTCCACGAGCTTTGTCGCCGCAAATCTCGGTGAAATTCCCGCATTCTGAGCATGGTCCTCAATATGCGTGGAAACGGCGTGTATACAGCGGTGAACCGGTCCCGCCTCGCAAAAATCTGTCACAGCCGGAAGCGTTTTTTCCCTTGCAACGGCAACTGCCTTGCGGATAAGCTCGTCAATGCCCTCGTTTTTCGAGGCGCTTATGGGAACTACGGGTATTCCGAGACTTTGGCTCATTTTTGAAACGCTGACGGTTCCGCCGTTATTCCTTACCTCGTCCATCATATTAAGAGCAAGAACCATTGGTATCTTCATTTCAAGAAGCTGAAGCGTAAGGTAAAGGTTTCTTTCGATATTCGTTGCGTCAACGATATTTATTATCCCGTCGGGGCGCTCGTTTAAAAGAAAATCCCTTGTCACGATTTCCTCGTTGGTGTACGGGCGCAGAGAGTATATTCCGGGTAAATCCACGACCGAGCAGTTTTTTTCGGAACGGATTTGCCCCATTTTGCTGTCAACCGTTACCCCGGGGAAATTTCCCACATGGCGGTTTGAGCCTGTAAGCTGGTTAAAGAGAGTTGTTTTTCCGCAATTCTGATTTCCTATAAGCGCAAAAATCATTCTGTTTCCTCCCTAACCTCTATTTTTTTGGCGTCATGCACTCTGAGGGTAAGCTCATAGCCTCTTATCTGTATCTCAATGGGATCGCCCATAGGCGCAACCTTTGTAACGGTAACCCTTGTTTTAGGAATAAGTCCCATGTCAAGCAGGCGGCATCTCAGCTCGCCCTTTCCGCCCACCGCAGTGATAACGGCGCTTTTGCCTATTCCAAGCTCGTTAAGAGTCATGCTTCATACTTCCTTCCGAAAAGGTTTTTATTACAATTACTCAAGGTAATTTTATCACAGCATATGATGATATGTCAACAAAATCGACTTAGTTTGAGAAAATTTTCACAATCTTTATTTTCAATTCTTGGAATGTTTTTTGATATTTCGCTTGACTTGCGGCTGCAATTTTAGCATAATGTATATATACTAAGGAGGTCTGATTTTTTGGACAGAAAATTTAATGTTTGCTTACTTAACGATTCTTTTCCCCCGCTTATTGACGGCGTTGCGAACGCAGTTTTAAATTATGCGGAAATTATAGAAGAAAAATACGGAAAGGCCATTGTAACAACTCCTGCTCATCCCAACGCAAAGGACGATTATCCTTTTGATGTAGTAAGGTACTGGAGCATGGATACTCCGTCAAAAAAGCTTGAATACAGAGCAGGAAATCCATTCCTTATCAGCACTCTGAAAAAGCTTGAAAAATATGATATAGACATTATCCACAGCCACTGCCCCATCGCGTCAACTCTGCTTGCAAGGTCGCTGAGGGAGGTAATAGACGCACCGTTAATCTTCACCTACCACACAAAATTCGATATTGAGGTAAAAAAGCTTTTCGATTCAAAACCCATGCAGGCGGCGGTTTTAAAATTTATTGCGGAGAATATTTCCTCCTGCGACGATGTTTGGGTTGTAAGCCGCGGAGCGGGCGAAAATCTGCGTTCTCTGGGCTATAAGGGCGACTATACCGTTATGGACAACGGAGTTGATTTTCCAAAAGGCCGCGCTTCAAAGGAGCTTCAGGAAAGCGTTATCGACGAGCACAAGCTCGATATGCGTTTCCCCGTATTCCTGTTTGTAGGACGAATGATGTGGTACAAGGGTATCAGAATTATTCTTGACGGACTGAAAATCCTGAAGCAGGCGGGCTTTGTTTTCAAAATGCTTTTCGTGGGCGGAAGCCCTGAGCTTGATGAAATAAAGGAATACGCAAAAAATTGCGGAATTGAGGATTACTGCATTTTCGTAGGCCCTGTAAGGGACAGAGAAAGACTGAGGGCATATTTTTCACTCTCCGACCTATTCCTTTTCCCGTCCACCTATGATACAAACGGAATTGTTGTGCGTGAGGCGGCGGCATGCGGCCTTGCCAGCGTTATCATCAAGGGAAGCTGTGCGGCAGAAAACATTACCGACGGTCAAAACGGTATCCTGATTGAGGAAAACGCTCCCTCCCTTGCAAAGGCGCTGAAGGACGCCTGCAACCACCGTGACAAAATCAAGCAAATCGGCGAGAACGCCATGAATGAGATTTATATTTCATGGGATGACGCAGTTGCAAAGGCGGTTGAAAGATACGGGGTAGTCAGCGACAACTACCATTCCGGAGCTAAAAAATATATCCCTAACGTAAAGGACTCGCTGTTTTATATAATCGACGACCTTTACAGGGATTGGGACGCTATCAGCAAGCTCGGTCTCAGCGTTAAAGCGCAAGGGCTTAAGATGTATGAAGCAATGATGAAATACTTTAAGGATTAGTCCGTCCTGCCTGCAATAAGCAGACGGCAAAAACAAGAGGTGTATAATATGAAAAAAGCTTGTTCCCTACTGCTGACCTTATCTGTCGGGCTTTCCGTGCTGTCTGCGGGCAGCTTTGCGGTCGATTCGGATATAACCGTAACGGTCGATTTCGGCGGCGATAAAACCGAAATCAGCGATTTAATTTACGGAATAAACGACTACGCTCTTACGGACGACGCCTCCTCCGTAAGGCAGGGAGGCAACAGATACACGGGTTACAACTGGGAAAACAATTACTCAAATGCAGGAAGCGACTGGAATCATTATTCAGACACATACCTCATTAACAATTTTCCCGAAGAATTAAAAAGCAAGCCGGGCGCCGCCGCTTTATGGCTTTCCGATGCGGCTAAGGGCAGATACAAAATAGCC
>JBJESI010000044.1:0-3061 GCA_051882715.1 Oscillospiraceae bacterium | reverse complement strand
AGGGCAGGGTATGAACCTCAACTCCGTCCTTTTCGGAAGCAAGAGCCTTCATTTTAGCGATACATTCTTTTTTGTTGTCCTCGATACCGATTATTATGTGCTTTGCACCGAGATACTTTTGCAAAGCGTCTATTCCGTCGGAAATGTAATTTGCTTTGTCAAGCATTGTTCTTGTGTCCGAGGTAATGTACGGCTCGCACTCTGCGGCGTTTATTACAACGGTTTTAATAAGGGAAAGGTCTTTTACGCCCAGCTTTACAAAGGTAGGAAAGCCTGCGCCGCCAAGTCCCACGATACCGCTTTTTCTGACTGCGTCTACAAAGCTTTCAAAATCCGTTACATTCGGGGCAACAATATCCTCGTGCTTTTCCTGAAGCCCGTCGGTTTCAATAACAACTGCGGCTGTTTTAGCGCCGCCGGACATAGGAATTTCATCAATTTTTTTCACCTTGCCCGATACGCTTGAATATACGGGCGAGGAAACAAATCCGTCCGCTTCGCCTATCAGCTGACCGACCTTAACCTGCTCTCCGGGTTTAACAATCGGTACGGCGCTTTTTCCTATGTGCATGGACATAGGAATGATTACTGTCTCGGGCAGAGGGATTTTGGAAGGTATGCTGTCCGCAGTATCCTTTTTGTGCGGAAGCCTTATACCGTGTAATTTCATATGGTATCCTCCGTTTTGTGAAGTTTAAATTTTTTGTATATTCTCAGTCGGATAAAACCGGCTTTGCTGAGCTTTTTTAAAACAAGCATGGCGCACAGCCCCGTGAAAACTCCCGTAACAATCCCCGATATGACAAGGACGGGAAGATAGCAGACTATCTGAAGTGTTTTTGTAAAGAAAACCGCCGCCGCAATTTGACCTATATTGTGGAAAACCGCGCTCACGGCGCTTGCCGCCCAAAGTGTGCCGACATCGGTTATTCTAATCAAAATAAGCATTGCGGCAAAGGATAAAAGTCCGCCGCAGGCGCTGTAAGCAAAGGACATCATCTGACCTGCGATTATATTGCCGAGAGCGACTCTTACCGCAAGTACGAGAAAAGCCTCTTTTACGCCCAAGGCGTACATTGCAAACAGAGTAAAAATATTTGCAAGTCCGAGCTTGATTCCGTATATGGGGGTAAGGGGCGGAAGCTGTGCTTCTATTATAAATGTTACGAGAGCCGCCGCCGTTATCGTTGCGGTGAGAGTTAACCTTTTTGCGTTCATCTTATTCTCCCGTTTTTGCGTCGTAATTTTCGGAGCTGTTTTCCCAGCGTATAATGATTTTGTTCGGCAGACATATAATAGGCGTTCCGCCGGGAGTAAGCTCTCCGTGATTTACGCAGATTTTATCGTCGCAGTCGGCTGACAGCATTTTTATATGCCCTTTGGAAACAAGTATCGTGTTTTGACCGTTCTCGCCTGTCAGAGTTATTTTTCTTTCCTCGGTTACGGAGTTAAGGTCGATTTTTTCTTTAAGAATTCCGTCTTGATATATTCCTGCAACGCTGCTTTGAGACAGTCCGCCGCCTACGAACAGAAAATGAGCCGTCAGGCAAAGAAGTATTACCGCTGAAAAAATTATAATCCATGTTCTGCTTTTCAAGGAGAAATCACCTTAAATTCACGTTCTGAGGCAAAAGAGCCTTCAAGATTATTCGTAATGTAAATTTCGTTTTCATCCGTTACAAAAACCGCTCCGAAGCCGCCGCAGGAGCGGTAAAGCTCCGCCGCACCGTCAAGCCCTTTGACAAAGAGAGCTGTTGAGAGAGCGTCCGCCAGCGTATCGTCCTCCGAAACGACGGTTACGGATTTTAATCCGCTTTCGGCAGGACAGCCTGTTTTCGGATTTATTATATGATGATATGTTTTTTGGTTATGCTCGAAAAAGCGCTGGTATCCGCCCGAGGTTATGACCGAGGTGTCTTTGACCGAAAGATACCCGATTTGCAGAGAAGTGTCGTCGGGGTCTGCAACAGCTACTGTCCAAGCCGAGCCGTCGGGCTTTGAGCCGACAGCACGCACATTTCCTCCGAGAGAAATAAGAGCCGACTCCACGCCGTTTTCGGCAAGAATTTCTGCGGCTCTTGAGGATGCGTAGCCCTTTGCGATACCGCCCATATCGACGCTGACGGCGTTATTAAGGTAAATGCTGCTTTCGGATATTTCTATATTTTTATATCCAACCGATTTTAATGCGGTTTCCAACTCGCTGTCAGAGGGTACTTTATTTTCAAGCCCCGAATAAAATCCCCATGCACGTACGAGGGGAGCCACCGTTATATCAAAATCTCCGCCGGTTATTTCGGAAATTTCACAGGCACGGGCAATAAGCTTTAGGGTATCTTCAGAAGCCGAAAGACTTTTATCGAGATTGAGCTTTGCAATCTCGCTGTCGGAGCTTTGGACGGTAAATAGACCGTCAAGCCTGTATATTTCGTCCTCTGCGGCGCTTACTGCGGTTTTTGCGTTCTTTCCGTATGCGGCTAAGGTCATATATGTATCCATAGCAAATATTCCGTCTTGATACATTGAGCGCCCGGAGCAGGAGCATAAAACAGCGGCGATTGCCAAAAGACATGCCGCTTTTGCGAAACGTGTTGTTTTCAATTTATCAGTCCTTTTTGAGCACAACTAAATATATTATACAACAAAAAAGCTGTGCCGCCAACATTTTTTTATAAATTCAGTGATAAAATATCAATTTTTTTCAATGCTCCGTTCCTGACGCAGGGGGAAATACTCTTTTTTGCATCTGTCGGTATGTGTGCCGGCGGCATAAATAAGCGGAACTTCGCATATGAATTCGATAAAGGAACGCCGCTCCGCCGCTTAGGCATTAGGGAGTCGAACCCCAACCGCCTGTAATGAATTCTTTTTGGTATTTTCGGGCTTATCGTCGTCGAAACCCGACAGGGTTACTTCCTCCTCTGCACCCTAAAATCCACAAAAATAATTTCATTACAGGTGCAAGGCAGTTTTTAGCGAGCGGATTTAGGTATATTCGAGGAAAAGCCGCAGTGAATACTTGCCGTATTCACGAGGATTTTGACGATGAATAGGCGTAAAT
>JBJESI010000043.1:0-3072 GCA_051882715.1 Oscillospiraceae bacterium | reverse complement strand
ATCTTCAAACGCAGATTCACCTATACTTGTAACGCTGTTGGGAACGGTTATGCTTGTTAGACTACTGCAGCCAGAAAACGCCTCATATCCTATACTTGTAATGCCGTCAGGAATGGTGTATGCTGACGATGTTTTACCTGCCGGATAGCATATTAACTCGGTTTTATCTTTGTTGAACAAAACTCCATCTGTTGAAGAATAATATTTATTGTCTTCACCGACGTTTATGCTTGCTAGGCTGCTACAGCCACAAAACGCACCATCTCCTATACTCGTAACGCTGTCGGGGATGGTTATGCTTGTTAGGCTGCTGCAATATTCAAACGCCCAACTTCCTATACTTGTAACGCTGTCGGGGATGGTTATGCTTGCTAGGCTTATGCACCGAAAAAACGCACTATTTCCTATACTTGTAACGCTGTCGGAGATGGTTATACTTGTTAGGTATATGCAACCATCAAACGCCTCATCTCCTATACTCGTAACCTTTTTTCCGTCGATTTCCGAGAGAATGCTAAGCTCCGTTGCAGAGCCGGTATACCCGGTTATTTCAACCGTTCCGTCGCTTAGCACATCATACTCATAATCACCGAAGGTGGAGTATGCACTTGCGGTCAGAGGGGAAGCAGGGTTGCTTACCTGTTCATACCATACCGCCGAGGACAGCATTCCCGCCGCCATTGTAAGCGACAGAAGCGAGCTTATAATTTTTTTTGCTTTCATTTTCATACCTCCCAAATTTTTCATCAACTGTAATTACATATTACGCCAAATTTTCTCTAAAGTCAACACCATAATTGCATATTATGTCTGATTCAGTCATAAAATCAAGAAAACGATAAAAATTTTATACAAAAAGTTGAAAGGTCAAACGTAAATTCCGATAAAGCTTTGCAAAGCTATGAAATATCTAAATAGGGTAAGAGTTGATAGAAATCAGCTCTTACCCTATTTTGTTACATTGCGGATTAAATCAAAAGTTCCACATCAAAATGCCTTAGCCACGCTTCAAGCTGTATGAGATACGCAAAAACCTGGGCGTCCGTCATAAGCTGACCGTACCAGGGCTTGCCGAAGCTTTTTGCGTCTGTTTCGATAAGCTCCTCAAGCTTCGCTCTGTCAAGAAACTCCGTTATTCTGCAATCGGGAGCGCTGATAATCTGCGAAACCTTTGTTTTAACTCTGTAAAGATAGTCGGGATTGTGCGTTTTGGGATACGGGCTTTTCTTGCGGTAAATAATTTCCTCGGGAAGCAAATCTCTTACTGCGTGCCTCAAAAGTCCCTTTTCCCTGTTTTTGTAGGACTTCATTTCCCACGGTATGTTATAGGCGTACTCCACAAGCCTGTAATCGCAGAACGGCACTCTCACCTCAAGCCCGCTTGCCATGCTCATTCTGTCCTTTCTGTCAAGGAGAGTCTGCATAAACCAACGAATGTTGAGCATAAACATTTCCCTCATTCTGCGCTCCAAGGCGGTGTCTGAATCAAGTCCGTCCGTTTCCGAAAGAGTCTCGTCGTAATACCCCTCCACAAAGTCAAACGGATCAATTCCCGAAAGCACTCCTTTTTTTATAAGTCCGCTTCTCAAATCCGTGGAAACCGACCATGGGAAGCAGTCGCAAAACAGGATTTTTTTGTTGTGATACCAAGGATATCCTCCGAAGATTTCATCAGTACTTACCTGTTGACAGACTAAAATTTTAAGGGTTTTTCGGGGATGAAAATCCCCGATTCACGCCCGATCGTTATACAGTTTTATCAATTTTTTAATAGATTCGTCCCCTGGGGTTGCGTTTTCATCAGCCGACCAACGGCTCACGGATGGCAATGACGCCCCTATTTCATTAGCCACATCTGTATGTTTCATTTTTGCGGCTGTTTTCAATTTTTTAATAACGGAACTGGCGGAAATGCTGCAAATAGCCCATTCTGACATATTGAATTCTATTTCCGAAATTTCTTCAGGGCTGAATTTTACGCATTTGTCTAAATCCAATCTGTCTAAACAATCGGCTATTAAATAATCGCCGACAGTTTCAGACTTCAGTCCGTTTTTTAACGCCCGGACATACATAAATCCCAGCGCCCCTATCGGATTTGTCCTAACCATCGTCAGATAGGTTATGTTCCCGTTTTGATAATGGGATAACACGCCTAACGCTCTGCCTAAATACTTTGCCTCTGTCATTTTTTATACCCCTCTTTTTCACAATTTTTTAAATCTCCGCACACTCCCAGCGTCCATCCGCCTAATGTGGTTGCGTTTGTTTCCCCTTTTTTGACTCTCTTTTTCAGATTTAAAAATCGGCGGTAAATCACTTTTGCGTTTTCATCTGAATTTTCGAAATCAAACAATTCGCAATTTTCACGGATAAAATTTAATAGATTTGTGCAGCTGTATTCTGCTCCTTCAGGCGAAATGATAACCCAGTCCTTCGCCGCAGAATTTGTTTCAAACCGTCCTCCCCATGGCGAAGCTTTGGACGCTTCTGTTCCTTTGCTCAGGTTTTTGGAACGGTCTTGCTTAGCTGCTTTTTCTGAAATCTTTTGCCTGGCTTCTTTGGTCACTTTGTGCCCCATCAGCAACCTGCTCCTGCGTTTCTTGCTGCATTCGGGCGAACAGGTGATTTTCTTTGATGTGGGCGGGGCTTTAAATTTCCGCCCACATTCAACACATTTTCTAATCATAAATCAATCTCGGTTTCGTAAACTATTTCAAGATCTTTCATGAATTCTTCAAATGTAATTCTGTCTTCGCCTTTCATTTCTCTTTCATCATTGTAATCTTCGGAATCAAATTCCCAACTGCTGTCATCTTCAACGCTGTCTGTGAATTCTTTTACTGCTTTTAAATATACATCTTTACCGTCGATGTAATCTCCGTTTTCGTCCTCATCGTCGTCGTAATCATACCTTGACGGTAATCTGCAATCTGGGCTTTCAACTAAAACCTTAAAATGATTCTCGTCATCAACTGTGATTACTACCGGTTCGCTATTAATGTCTACTGCAAAAATAACTCTCTTTAACATTTTCATTACCTCTTTTTTATTTTTTATTTTGTAACCCTT
>JBJESI010000042.1:0-3100 GCA_051882715.1 Oscillospiraceae bacterium | reverse complement strand
CTTATCAAAAAAGTAATCAGAGAGGATAAGAGAATTATCTTGAACGGAAACGGCTATGATGACGCTTGGCTCGTTGAAGCGGAAAAGAGAGGACTTCTCAACCTCCGCACAACTCCCGACTGTCTGCCTCAACTCCTCGCTAAGAAGAATGTAGAGCTTTTCACCACTCACAAGGTATTCAGCGAAATCGAAATTAGATCACGCTATGAAATTCTCATGGAGAACTATTCAAATGTTATAAACATTGAGGCGCTTACCATGGTTGATATGGCTAAGAAGGATATCCTCCCTGCGGTAAGCAAATACAGCCACGAGCTTGCGGAAACCGCAACGGCAAAGAAAGCATTTGTTGCTTCTGCCGACTGCTATTACGAGGAGGAGCTTGTTGAAAAGCTCTCCACATTGGGCTCACTGGCATACAAGAAGGTTAAGGCTCTTGAGGATTCGCTCATGGGCGCAAAGGATATATCGGATACAACAGAGCTTGCAGTATATTATAAAGACAAGGTATTTGTTGCAATGAGCGAGCTTCGTATTGTTGTTGATGAGCTTGAAACCCTCACTTCGGCTGAATACTGGCCTTATCCGTCATACGGCGAACTTCTTTTCGGAGTACGCTGATTCGGGACTCGAAATAATATATAGGAGCCCCAAACAAAGTTAGGAGGAATAGATATGGAATCAATCTTAGAAGTAGTAACAAGTGAAATGTTCGGAATATGGTTTCTGATCGGCGCAGCGCTGGTGTTCTTTATGCAGGCGGGCTTTGCAATGGTTGAAACGGGATTTACCAGAGCAAAGAACGCAGGTAACATCATAATGAAAAACCTGATGGACTTCTGCATCGGTACGGTTGTTTTCTCCGTGCTCGGCTTCAGCTTCCTGCTGGGAGACGACATCGGAGGCTTCATCGGAAAGCCCTCGTTCGATATTTTCGCAAACTATGCAAATTTCGACTGGTCAAACTTCGTATTTAACATGGTATTCTGCGCAACTACCGCAACAATCGTTTCGGGCGCAATGGCAGAAAGAACAAAATTCCTTTCATACTGTGTTTACTCAGCGGTTATCAGCTTGGTAGTATATCCTATCGAAGCTCACTGGATTTGGGGCGGCGGCTGGCTTTCAGAGCTCGGCTTCCATGATTTCGCAGGCTCATGTGCAATTCATATGGTAGGCGGTATTTCAGCTCTTATCGGCGCAGCGATCCTCGGTCCCCGTATCGGTAAATTCGCAAAAGACGGCAAGCCGAAGGCTATCCCCGGTCACTCGCTTACACTCGGCGCACTGGGATGCTTCATTCTTTGGTTCGGCTGGTACGGCTTCAACGGTGCCGCAGCAACAAACGGACCTCAGCTCGGTTCAATCTTCCTTACAACAACAATCGCTCCCTCGGTTGCAACTGTTGTATGTATGATATTCACATGGCTCAAATACGGCAAGCCTGATGTTTCAATGTGCCTCAACGCATCTCTTGCAGGTCTCGTAGGCATCACCGCCGGCTGCGATGTTATGGACGCAACAGGCGCAACAATAGTAGGCGTTGTTTCCGGACTTCTCGTATGCTTCGGCGTATGGTTCCTCGACTATGTACTTAAAATCGACGATCCTGTCGGCGCAGTAGCAGTACATATGCTGAACGGAATTTGGGGTACTCTTGCAGTAGGACTTTTCGCAACCCCCACAGCTCCCTCATGCGAGATTAAAGGACTTTTCTACGGCGGCGGCTTCTCCTTGCTCGGCAAGCAGGCTCTCGGCGTTCTCACGGTAGGCTTGTGGACAGCGGTTACTATGACGGTTGTATTCTTCGTAATTAAGAAGACAATAGGCCTCAGAGTAACAAAGCACGAGGAAATCGTCGGTCTTGACCTTGAGGAGCACGGACTTGTATCCAGCTACGCAGACTTTATGCCGATGAACGGCGCACAGATTCTTGATGAAGATGTTACAGGCATCGAGCCTGCCGCTCCCATCGAGAAGGCAGTTCCCGTTACTCTTGCAACCAAGGCTCCTGCCGCAGCTTCAAAAGAGGCTTCCGACGGAACAAAGATTTCAAAGGTTGCAATCATCTGCAAGCAGTCTAAATTTGAAGAGCTTAAAATCGCTCTTTCCGACCTTGGAATTACAGGTATTACCGTAACACAGGTTCTCGGCTGCGGTACACAGAAGGGCAACACAAAGTATTACCGCGGAGCAGAGCTTGAGGTTAACCTCCTTCCTAAGGTAAAGGTTGAAGTAGTAGTTTCAAAGGTTCCTGTCGGCGATGTAATTGAGACGGCAAAGAAAGCACTTTATACCGGTCATATCGGCGACGGCAAGATCTTCGTATACGATGTTGAAAATGTAGTCAAGGTTCGTACGGGCGAAGAGGGCTACGAAGCTCTTCAGGACGAAGAATAACTTAGGCAGTTCCCTTATTTAACAGCAAATACAATAATCAAAGGCAATGATAAAGAGGAGTATCACGGGAATTCGTTTCCAGAGAGTGCGGATAGGTGGAAGCCGCATAACAGAGCCTGTGAGAAAAACACTTTGGAGCCGCAATCCGAAAGCTTCCCGCCGGTAGGTGCGACGGCTGACCACCGTAATAAGGTCAGTTGAGAAGCAAGATAGGTGGCACCACGAGCGTATGATGTTCGTCCTATGTGAGTAAAATCACGGGGCGTGCGTCATACGCTGTTTCGAGTTTATGGAGGAAATATATTATGTGTTCTATTATGGGTTACACAGGCAGCAAAATCAGTGCTGCAAAATTTAAAGAAGGTTTTGATAAGACAGTTTCAAGAGGTCCTGATATGTCCCGAATTATTGAGCTTCCGAAAGGAATAATGGCTTTTCACAGACTTGCCATTATGGGGCTTAACGAAGAGGGAATGCAGCCGTTTTCGCTGGACGGGGACTATGTTGTCTGCAACGGCGAGATTTACGGATTTCGTCCGATAAAGGAAAGCCTTATTGAAAATGGCTACTCTTTTAAGAGCGAGTCCGACTGCGAAATTCTTCTTCCGCTCTACCGTGAATACGGTCTTGAAATGTTTTCGATGCTGGATGCAGAATATGCGCTGATAAATTATGATTCAAAGAAAAAATCCTATGTTGC
>JBJESI010000041.1:0-3102 GCA_051882715.1 Oscillospiraceae bacterium | reverse complement strand
TAATGCTCGTCGCCGTCCCTGTCATAGCGCATTGAGCTTCTCTGGGCAAGCTCGCAGGCAAGCTCCTTTGTAATACGGCGCTCTCCGTTTTCTTCAAGGGCGGAAAGAGCGCATATTTCGGCGGTATTTACCGCCTTTCGCACATCTCCTCCGCAAGCGAAGCAAATATGGCTTACGGCGTCCTTATCCGCCCTTACCGTACATCCAAGCTCTTCCCCGACAAGGTCAAAGGCTCTTTCAAGAGCAGGCTCAATGTCATCGGGGGATACCGTTTTAAATTCAAAGACCGTCGAGCGGCTTAAAACCGCATTGTAAATGCAAAAATACGGGTTGTCGGTGGTGGAAGCGATAAGCGTTATATCGCCTTTTTCTATATACTCAAGCAGGCTTTGCTGCTGCTTTTTGTTGAGATACTGTATCTCATCGAGAAAAAGAAGTATCCCGTTTGCGCCCGCAAGAGTGGAAACCTCGGAAATAACCTTGCGGATATCGTCAATAGTGGCGCTTGTGCCGTTAAGACGGTGGAGCCGCATATTGGTTTTACCCGCTATAATACCCGCAACCGTGGTTTTGCCCGTGCCTGACGGACCGTAAAAAACCATATTCGGGATTTTCCCCGATTCAATTATTCTGCGGAGAGGCTTTCCCTCTCCCAAAATATGCCTTTGACCGACTACCTCGTCAAGAGAAGTCGGTCTTATTTTATCAGCAAGCGGCGTAGGCATTAAATTTCACCTTATTCGTAAAGAGGATATTTTTTGCAAAGCTCCGTTACGGTTTTTCTTACCTCGTCGGCGGAGTTTTCAAAATCCGTGGCAGTCTTGTAAATGCAGTCCGCAATTACCTTCATATCCTCAACTCCAAGTCCTCTTGTGGTAACAGCAGGCGTTCCGATTCTGATACCGCTGGTTACAAAGGGGCTTTCGGGATCGTCGGGAATTGCATTCTTGTTTACTGTAATATAAACCTCGTCAAGACGGTGTTCAAGCTCCTTGCCCGTGATATTAAAGGGACGAAGGTCAACAAGCATAAGGTGGTTGTCTGTTCCGCCCGTTACCATGTCGAAGCCTTTTTCAAGCATAGCCTCGGAAAGAGCTTTTGCGTTTTCTACAACACGGCGTGCATAATCCTTAAAATCGTCGGAAAGAGCTTCCTTTAGGCAAACTGCCTTCGCTGCGATTGTGTGCATAAGCGGGCCGCCCTGAGTTCCGGGGAATATCGCCTTGTTGAGAACCTTTTCAAATTCCTTCTTTGCAAGAATCATACCGCCTCTGGGGCCTCTGAGAGTCTTGTGGGTAGTGGTTGTTACAATATCGGCATAAGGCACGGGAGACTGGTGCATTCCGCCTGCAACAAGACCTGCGATGTGCGCCATATCAACCATAAAATATGCTCCTACCGATTTTGCAATCTGCGAAAGTCTTTCAAAGTCGATTGCTCTGGGGTAAGCGCTTGCACCTGCAACGAGAAGCTTGGGCTTATGCTCTTCTGCAAGGCGGGCAACCTCGTCGTAATTTATTCTCTGAGTCTCCTTATCAAGACCGTAGGGAACAAAATTGTAGTATTTT
This sequence comes from Oscillospiraceae bacterium, assembly GCA_051882715.1. Taxonomy (GTDB): domain Bacteria; phylum Bacillota; class Clostridia; order Oscillospirales; family Ruminococcaceae; genus JBJESI01. The sequence goes on along the minus strand of JBJESI010000041.1, from coordinate 1,534 downwards.
CCCGACATATTTACGGGCGAGCCGTGAGTGAGATGTCCTCCGTGAGCAAGGCTCATTCCGAGAACGGTGTCGCCTGGCTGCAGGAGAGCAAAATAAACGCCGAGATTTGCCTGAGCGCCGGAGTGAGGCTGAACATTTACATATTCAGCTCCGAAAAGCTCTTTTGCTCTCTCGATAGCGATATTTTCCGCAATGTCTACACATTCGCAGCCGCCGTAATATCTGTGCGCAGGATAGCCCTCCGCATATTTATTTGTAAGAACCGAACCCATTGCCGCCATTACCGCAGGGGAAACAATGTTTTCACTTGCGATAAGCTCAAGATTTCTGCGCTGTCTTTTCAGTTCCTTGTCCATTGCTTCGGCAATTTCAGGGTCTTCCCTGCCGATAAGCCCGATGCTGTCCAACATTTCGTTATACATATTTATCCTCCATTTTGGGGCTATGCCCCGCTTTAATCATACCGTTTTAAAACGGCGCTCTACAAAGAAAAGTCGTTTCTTTCCGTTGAAAGATTTGTATTGTAGTATTCGTCCGGTTTTGAAAGCCTGTCGGCCCATTTTACGGAGAATACCTGCCTGTCCCTGCGGTTCTGAGAACTTTGCAGGGTCTCTTTAGATATCGAAACAAACTCCGCAAACGGAGTAAACACATTGAGATATCCGCAGTCACGAAGCCGCAGGCATAAATCTATATCGGAATACGAGCTGTGATAGCTTTCGTCAAAGCCGCCCAGCTTTTCAAATACGGACTTTTTAATCATCATACATTCCGATGAAACCGCATTGTAATTCTGAGCGTAGCAAAGGTGATACATATATCCCATATCGGCATATCTTGCGCCGAAGAATACACTTGCAACGCCGCCGTTTATGCCTAAAACATATCCTGCATGGCGTATCGTTTTGTTAGGAGCAAGAATTTTCGCTCCCACCGCTCCCACATCGTCACGCTGTGAAAACATAAGCATCTCACGGATACAGCCGCCCACATACGCCTCACAGCCTGCGTCGATAAAGAGAAGCTGTTCGCCCTTTGCCTCACGGGCGACCTTGTTGCAAAGCTGATATTTTGTCTGCCGTCCGCTTACTGCCGCAACACGGAAATCCTTGAAATCCTTATACTTTTTCAGCGTAAAATCGTATTTTTTTGAGGAACGCTCCGTATCCGCAAGAATAAGCTCATAATTATCAAATTGGCTTTTTTCAACTATGCTTTTAAGCGTTTTTTCCACATTCTCGATTTTGCCGTCAGAAACTATGATTACCGAAACCTTGGGGTTTCCCTTTATGTCGTATTTAACTCTGTATGTAGAAACGGTTTTGGCGTTTTTTTCAGCCTTTCCGCTCATGCCGCTGCGCTCGACGGATTTTTCGATAGCGTCAATGGCAGAGGTTATACAGTAGGGCTTTGAAGAGAGATTTGCGCTTACCGAGCCCTGATGGCTTCTCCAATAATAAAGCACCTTCGGTATGTGAATAATTTTTTCGGCGCAGTCGGTAAGTCTGAGCGCCATGTCGTAATCCTGACTTCC
>JBJESI010000040.1:0-3119 GCA_051882715.1 Oscillospiraceae bacterium | reverse complement strand
CCCCTTGTAAGCACTCTGCCCAGTCCCGAAAGATAAGCCTTTCTTCCTGCTTCTATGGCCTGTCTGAAAGCGGAAGCCATCAGCGGGAGGTCGCCTGCGGTTGCAATGGCGGTGTTTGCCATAATTGCGGCGGCACCCATTTCCATTGCCTCGCACGCCTGAGAGGGTCTGCCTATTCCTGCGTCAACGATAATCGGAAGGTCGATTTCGTCAATCAGAATTTGAATAAATTCCTTTGTGGCAAGCCCTTTATTTGAGCCTATGGGAGAGGCAAGGGGCATAACCGCCGCCGCTCCCGCATTTACAAGGTCACGGGCGGTATTCAAATCGGGATACATATACGGCATAACGACAAAGCCCTCTTTTGCGAGGATTTCGGTTGCCTTAACGGTTTCCTGATTATCGGGAAGCAGATACTTTGAGTCACGCATAATCTCTATTTTTACAAAATCCCCGCAGCCAAGCTCACGGGCAAGCCTTGCGATACGAACCGCCTCTTCGGCGTTTCTTGCGCCCGAGGTGTTAGGCAAAAGCGTAACGCCTTTCGGGATATAGTCAAGAATACTTTCCTGTTCTTTTGTATTTGCACGGCGAACCGCAAGGGTGATTATCTGTGCGCCTGCGTCTCTTACCGCCGCTTCGATGAGATTTAATGAGTATTTTCCCGAGCCTAAAATAAATCGGGAATCAAATTCATGTCCGCCGATAATGAGCTTATCGTTATCCATTGTTATCCTTCTTTCTCTGTTTTCAATTTGCCTGCAAAGATTTGCAGCACAGCGTGAGCCTGATGCGCGGCGCAGAGCATAACTCTTGACGAAAAAAGCCCCTTGCTCGAATTCACATCGCTTACCCCGTCTCCGCAAAGATAAAAATGCTCTGTTATTTTCCTTGTTTTAATGTCGTTTGCCGGACCGATCCCCGCCATTCCCGAAGCGGCAACCAGAAACTTGTCCGGAAAGCGCTCAAGCACGCAGTTTGTCAGCATAGCCTTTGCTTCCGCATTATCGAATGCCTCGCAGATTCTATCCGCATCGCAAAGCAGCTCCTGTATGTTTTCTTCGCTTATGCGGACAGTATGACGCACAAGCTCCGTGTAGGGAGCGATAGCCTTCAGATTTTCGTATAAGGCGTCTGCTTTAAACATTCCGATTTGGGCGGGAGTATACTGCTGCCTGTGAAGATTTGTAATATCCACACGGTCAAAATCAATGAGTATAAGTCTGCCGACTCCTGCACGGGCAAGAGAAACGGCTATGTTTGAGCCGAGCCCTCCCAGTCCGCAGACGGCGACCGTCCCTGCAAGAAGAGCTTCCTGCATTTGAGGGCCGTGCCGAACTTTCAGCGCATTTGTCATTTCTTCTTTTGTGGGAAAGGACATATCAACCGCCTCCCACAAAGCTTACGACTTCTATTTCGTCTCCGTCCGCCAAAAGGGTGCTTGCATATTCGGCTTTTGGGATGATTTCGCCGTTTTTTTCAACGGCAATGCGTTTAACATCGTATTTTTCGCCGGCAAGATATTCTTCAAGCGTTTTTTCGGCAATATCAAGGCTTTCGCCGTTTATTTTAACCATAAGCTTTACCTCCTGCGGAACAAAAGCTTTTTTATGAGAACTTTTTCTTTATGAATCCGCATTCGTACATATTATACTCTCTTTTTTGACAATTCGCAAGGCTTTTGTCGCCTAATTATCCGATTTTTGCGGGCGCTTCTTGACAGAACGAAATTATTGTGGTATTTTAAATATTACATTTTAAAGAGGGGGATAAAATTTTGAGCGAAAGCAAAGGAAAATTTAAATTGATAAGACGGTTTTTGCCTTATTATAAAAAGTACAAATGGATAATGGCTTTTGATTTGTTCTGTGCTTCTCTTACAACCGTGTGCGAGCTTGTGCTTCCTCTTATTGTTCGTAATATTACGGGACGTGCCACCGAGGACGCCGCGTCGCTGACCGTATCTTATGCAGTGTGCGTCGGGCTGGTATATCTTGCTCTCAGAATAATAGACGCCGCCGCATATTATTACAGAGCCAATATAGGCCATGTAATGGGCGCAAGAATGGAAACGGATATGCGAAGAGATCTGTTCTCTCATCTGCAAAAGCTTTCATATAAATACTATGACAACACGAAAATCGGAACGCTTATGTCAAGGCTGACAAGCGATTTGTTTGACGTGACCGAATTTGCCCATCATTGCCCGGAGGAAATGTTTGTTGCGGCGATAAAAATAATTGCGTCCTTTTGTATTCTTTCAAGCTTCAGCCTTTTGATGACCGTTATTGTATTTGCGGTAATTCCTCCGATGATAATTGTTCTGATGATTTTTAACGGCAAAATGCGTGAAAATTTCCGCCGCCAGCGCAAACAGATAGGCGAGCTTAACGCTCAGGCAGAGGACAGTCTGCTGGGCGTAAGAGTAGTTAAATCCTTTGCAAACGAGGAAATTGAAAAGGAAAAATTCGAGGAGGGCAACAAAACCTTCCTAAAGCTGAAAGCCAAGGGCTATAAGTACATGGGAGGCTTCCATTCCTCTACCAGATTTTTTGAAGGCTTTATGTATATCGTGGTAGTGGTTGCAGGTGTGATTTTCATCGAAAAAAATCTTATAAGCCCTGCTGACTTTGTTGCATATCTTCTATATGTTTCCGTTTTGTTTACCACTATAAGAATGCTTGTTGAATTTGCGGAGCAGTTCCAAAGGGGAATAACGGGAATAGAGCGGTTTTACGAGATTATGGATACCGTGCCGCAGATAACCGACAGCCCCGACGCACAGGACATTACCGATGTAAAAGGGGAAATCTCCTTTAATAATGTCACCTTCAGCTATTCCGAGGAAAATGAGGTTGTTTTGCAAAACATCAGTCTTAATATCGGCGCAGGTCAGAATATTGCTCTCGTCGGACCGTCGGGGGGCGGAAAAACCACAATTTGCTCCCTTATTCCGAGGTTTTACGAAATCGACAGCGGTGATATTCTCATCGACGGAAAAAACATCAAGGATATTACGCTCAGCTCTTTGCGCAGGAATATCGGCGTTGTCCAGCAGGATGTGTACCTTTTTTCAGGAACCGTTTACGACAATATCGAATACGGACTCCCCGGGGCAA
>JBJESI010000039.1:0-3132 GCA_051882715.1 Oscillospiraceae bacterium | reverse complement strand
GAGGATTTTGACGATGAATAGGCATAAATATGCCGCTAAAAACCGATTGTGTTCGACTCTCTAATGCCTACGTTTCTAAAAATTCAACTATACCGCTGAAAATCGTAAAAGCAATATCCTTTTGATAATCCTCGGTTTTCAGCTTTGCCTCTTCCTCAGGGTTCGACAAAAATCCGCACTCTATAAGCACTCCCGGCATTTCGGAACGCTCCAAAAGGAAAATTTTGTCCTCACATTCCTTGATTTCACGGTCGTTGTCGGGCTGGAGATATTCAACGAATTTGTGCTGCATAATATCGGCAAAAACATCTGCCTTCTCGGTATCCTCGGAATAGAACATCTGCGCTCCGTGATACTGCGGGTCGGTAAATTTGTTCTGATGTATCATTACAAGTGCGTCCGCACCGCTCTTGTTGATAATTTCAAGCCTGTTGTCCATATCGGATTCCTTTTGATTTCGGATACCCTTGACTCCCTTATCGTGAATGGAACGGTCGGAATCCCTTGTGAGAACAACGTCAAAGCCGTTTAGCTCGAGCATATCCTTGAGCATCATCGTAACGGAAAGATTCACATCTTTTTCAAGTGTTCCAGCCGCTCCCACGCAGCCGCTGTCCATTCCGCCGTGACCTGCGTCGAGAACGACGGTCATTCGCATTTTGCCGACAGTTGAAGCCCTGACATTCTCCTGCACTATATTCATACAAAATTTAGCAACGGTAAGACAAATTATCATTACGCCAAGTATTACGGTTATTCCTCTCTTGCGTTTCATAAGCATACTCCTCAAACGTTTTTGTATATGCTTATGACGCAAAACACGGTTTTATTCCTTGTCTGATTTTCCGTAAACTATCAAATCCGAATCAATTTTATCCCTGTATGAAATAATATGAGTAACCGCCATGGAAACGGGAATTACGAGCTGAATTAAGGCGATAGCCGCAATTATTCCCCATGAAAAATCCGCAGACGAGACAACCTCCTGCGAAGGCCTTACAAGCCATGCGGTAAGAGGCATCACATGTGCGGCGGTAAGCTTATACACCGCGCCCAATTCCGAAATTATTCCGAGCTTGCTCAGGCACAGCAACAAAAGCTGAACATAAAGCGGAGCGGCGGTAAGAGCGCCAAGCGCCCACCATCTTGCAGGCGAAGCCTTTTTATATCCGTACGTGGTAACAAGCCTTATTTCCTTCTTGCCGTCCTTCCACGCATAATTGCAAAGAAGAAGAGCCACTATCGCCGTCGTGCAAAGCTGAAGAAGAAGGGAAACAAGAAAATGCTTCATCAAAATCGTTGTAAAAATGCTGAGCATAAAGCACATCAGCATTCCCAAAAGCAAATATCCGTAGCAGACAAACAGCTGCTTTATAAATAAGTCACGTTTCATAAATAATCCTTCCTTGCACATTTAAATCGGAGCAAAGCGTGATAAGCTCGCTTAGTCACGCCTTAATTATACAACATTTTCTGCTTTCAAACAACAGTATATTTTTCTTTTTGCCGCAAAAAATAAATCCGGGTGATATAAATGAAGAAAAAAGATGAAAAGGTTTACATCAAAAACGGAAATTTTACAAAGCCGAAGGTTTCGCCTTATGAGCCGCAGTTCAGAACCTATACGGTAACGGACAATATCTCTTTAAGCGACGGAAGCGTTGTGAACCGCCTTGATGACAATGCGGATTTCGGCAGAGACTGCGTTGATATGAACAAAAAATGAAGCGCCGCTTTCCTTTCGGGAAAGCGGCGCAGACCTTAAGCATTGAAGCAGGTTAGTATACTCCTCCAATGCCTACTTAATTTCCGCACTCGACGCTTATTTCGTTGAACATTCCGAGAATGTCCGAAACTGTTGTATTCTTTTTATCCTCGCCGTTTTTATCAAGTACAATTCCGCCTCTGTGCATCATTATAAGACGGGAGCCGTACTCAACTGCATACCTTAAATTATGGGTTACCATCATTGTGGTAAGCTTCTTTTCCTTTACAACCTTATCGGTAAGCTCCATAATTATCTCCGCAGTTTTCGGGTCGAGAGCCGCAGTATGCTCGTCAAGAATAAGGAAATCTATCGGAGTCATTGTAGACATCAAAAGCGACATTGCCTGACGCTGACCGCCCGAAAGCGAACCGACCTTGAGATGAAGCTTATCCTCAAGACCGAGTCCCAGAGAAGCAAGCTGTTCTCTGTAAAAATCAACACGCTTGTTGTTTACGCCGAAGCCCAGTCCGAAGGACTTACCCTTATTGTCCGCAAGAGACATATTTTCAAGTATGGTTAAATTCGGGCAGGTTCCGAGGGCGGGATTTTGGTACACTCTGCCTATATTGGCATAGCGTTTATGCTCAGGGAGCTTTGAAATATCCCTTTCCCCGATTCTTACTTCTCCCCCGTCGATGGGAATTGAGCCGCACACGATGTTTAAAAGCGAGGTTTTGCCGCTTCCGTTTGAGCCGACAATGGAAAGAAACTCGCCGTCCGCAACCGTAAGGTTAAAATCCTCGAACAAAACCGTCTGGGTTATTTCCCCGGGATTATAGGTCTTATATATATTTTTAAGCTCGAGCATTTCGTTTTCCTCCCTTTGAAGAAAGGTTACCCATAACAAGTATAACCAAAAACAGCACCGCAGTTATAAGCTTCAGCAAATTCGTGGGGAGCCCGAGGCTGATTGCCACCTGTATGCACGCCTTGTAGATAATGCTTCCGAAAACGACTGCGGTTGTTCCTTTTACAAAGCCGAGCTTTTTGAACACCGTAGTACCGATTATAACCGTAGCAAGTCCGAACACGATTTGCCCCGTTCCCATAGTGCTGCTGAAGGAACGCTGTTCCTGACAAACAACGCTTCCGCTCAGCGCAACAAGGGCGTTTGAAATAACAAGGCCGAGAATTTTAACGCTTCCGTTATCCTTTGCAAGCACCGAAACAAGGGTTGAATTGTCGCCTACCGCTCTGAGAAGCAAGCCGCTTTTTGTCTTGAAATACAAATCGAGAATAAGCTTGAATACAAGAGCGATAACAAAAGAAACAATAAGCTTCCTGTGCATAAGCGGCATTTCTCCCAAGGGCGCAAGGCTGAAAATCGTATCGCTGCCCGTAATCGAAAGGTTTGACCCGCCTAT
>JBJESI010000038.1:0-3152 GCA_051882715.1 Oscillospiraceae bacterium | reverse complement strand
AGCCGAAAATCGCCGCTATACTTGCCGTATAGCAAGATTTAAGGCAATGGCACGGAGGATTTTCAGCCGCCAAAACCGAGTTCGGATGCTCCTCCAATGCTTAACTTGAAATTTGCCCGCGAAAATCGCGGGCATACTTTATTTTCTGTATCCTTTTCTGGAGGTTTTGTTTTTTCTGTTTGCGGAGCGGTTGATTTCGGAGATTTTCTCCTCGCTTCTCGCTTTGAATTTGCTCATCATTTCTTCAAAGGAAAGCTCGCCCTTGGGCTGAGGATTATCTGCTCGGGGAGGTCTTTTTGTCTGCGGTCTCGGACCCTCCTGCGCCCTTTTGACGGACAGAGCGATTTTGCCGTCCTCCGCCACGGAGATAACCTTAACCTTAACGGTTTGGTTAAGCTCAAGATGGTCTTCGATTTTTTCCACAAATTTGTCGGCAACCTCGGAAATATGAACCATACCCTTGTTGCCGCCGCCAAACTCGACAAAAGCGCCGAATTTAGTAATGCCTGTAACCTTGCCCTCGTAGATTTGTCCTACAACTGCTTCCATTAAGAAAATTTGCCTCCAGTTAATTTTCCGGAATTACGCAATAAACCTGCTCGTCTGAATAAACCATATTGAGCTTATCTCTTGCGATGCGTTCCACATATTCGGTTTTGTCGTCAGCCCCGATCATAGCGCTGAGCTCGTTGTTTTCTTCCTGCTGAAGAGTCTGCTGCTGCTTGACCTCGGCGATTTTCTGCCTTTGGCTGCGAACTTCGGAGAAATTCGACACAATAACAAACACAGCGTATGCAATGAAAACGAGCGTTGCGGCTAAAACGAGTCTGGATAAAAGCTTGCTTTTTTTCTTAACCTTAACCTGTTGTGCCACTTTCCCACGTTCCTTTCAAATTTATAATACTAATTATACTACAAATTCTGTTTTCGTTGCAATAGAATTTTCAAATTTTTTTCAGTTTTTTTACATAAAATCAAAGGCTTTTTCCGCAAATTTTCCGTTTTATTCCATACGTATTTAAAAAGGAGCGCAAACGGCTTTAAAATAAGCCTGATAAGCAGTTTTATCTTTGAAATCAGAAACCGCATAATCTTGCCCATTACAAGGCCTACGGTAACAAGATAGAGAACAAGTCCGATAAGTGCGCCTGCGGCGTAGTATAGCCTCGGAGCGCCCTGACCGAAATCAAGAGAGTACAAAAAGAAAATAACCGTGCAAAGAGCGGCGTAAATTATGTCCAGCACGGCGGTCAGTATTTTTTTAGCCGACAGAGAAATTCTTATCAGTCGGAATACATCGTAAAGCACGCCGAAAACTCCGCCCAGCGCCACCGAGGAGAGAAACAGCAGAGTTTGGGCGCAAACCTCGTTTACCTGCATATTATTTGAAAAGCTTTGTCAGAAAGCCCGGGGAATACTTGCTCTTGCCGCCGTAAATTACCGCCCCGATTTCTCCCTCTACAATAAGGTCGCCGCTTTCCACGCTTATACGGTTTACATGCAGGTCTCTGCCCTTTACGGTAAGTTCGCCCAGCTCTGTGAACAGAACGATGATGTTTTCGTCAAAACGGTCGATGTCCGTAACTCCCGAAACGGTAAGGGATTTGCGGCTTTCGATGATAATGTTCTGACTTTTGCCCTTGCTTTTTTCTTCTGTCATAATTTTCACCTCAAAAATAAGTATGCTAAATATTATTCTCAAGGATGAAAAAATATGACCTGCTGCGGTCATACGCAGCAGGCGATTTCAGATTTTCTTTTCGATTATAAATCTCGGCCTTTTCTTTGCCTCTATATAGGTCTTTCCTACATATTGCCCGATGAGTCCGAGGGAAAAAAGCTGAACTCCTCCCAAAAACCAGATTGAAAGCATGAGTGATGTCCAGCCCTGCACGGTATGCCCGAAGAAATAGGAAATAAGTGAGTACAAAGCGGCGATTATACTTACAAAGATAATTACGATTCCCAGCGCCGCCACCATTGAAATCGGCTTTATGCTGAATGAGGTTATCGCCCCGAAAGCGAATTTCAGCATTTTTTTCAGAGGATACTTGCTTTCACCTGCACAACGGGGAGCCCTTTGGTAGTACACCTTATCGGTTTTATATCCGATAAGGGGAACAATTCCCCGCAAAAACGGCTCGGTCTCGCCGTATTCCTCAAGAGCCAGCACCGCGCGGCGGCTCATCAAACGGAAATCGGCGTGATTATATACGGTTTTTGCGCCGAGAGCGCTCATCATTTTATAAAAGCCCTGAGCGGTTGCCCGCTTAAATGCAGAGTCCGAGCTTCTGTCGCTCCTGACGCCGTATACTATGTCTGCGCCGCCGTTTGCCTTGTCCACCATCTGCTCGACAGCTCTTATATCGTCCTGCAAATCGGCGTCGACGGAAACGGTCAGGTCAAAATCCTTTGCGGCTTCAAAAAGCCCTGCGATAAGGGCGTTCTGATGCCCTGCGTTTCCCGCAAGCTTTACTCCGTTTACAAATAAATTTTTGTTATGCTCGTTTTCAATGAGCTCCCATGTTTTATCCTTGCTTCCGTCATCAACGAATATAATGCGGCTGTCGGGAGCAATTTTTCCTTTTTCGATAAGCTCCTTAAGAAGCTCTGTCAAAGCTTTTGCGGTTATGGGGAACGCATCCTCCTCGTTATAGCAGGGGACAACTATTGCAAGCCTGTTCATAAGCCCTCCTTGTTTTTTCTTTTATTTCTTTTATTATATATTTCAGAGGAAAATTTGTCAATTTTAACGAACATCAATAATTTTTTAAAAAAATCTACCAATCGGATATAAAGTGTGCTATAATTAAACTTGCATATTGCGGCAGAGCTATTCTTTGCAAAATCAAAGAGGTGAAATATGAATCCGGCATATCAAAAAGAAAAATATTTGAAAGCATTTCTGTTAGGCTTCGGAATGATGCTTCTTATTTATATACCTTTTCTTGTTATCGACAGGGGACTTTTCGTATATTACGGCGATTATAACGTTCAGCAAATCCCGTTTTATCAGCTTGTGCACAGCTGTGTAAAAAGCGGAAATATATTTTGGAACTGGAATACGGATCTGGGTACTAATTTTATCGGCTCATATGCGTTTTATCTGCTCGGAAGCCCGTTTTTCTGGCTGACGATTCCTTTTCCGAATT
>JBJESI010000037.1:0-3166 GCA_051882715.1 Oscillospiraceae bacterium | reverse complement strand
AAGGGCAAGAGCCGTTTCTTCAAGAGGCGTTTCGGGATCGTACACGTGATGATAAAAAATATCAACATAATCAAGTCCCAAACGTTTCAGGCTCTGGTCAAGGGAAGCGGTGAGATATTTCCTTGAGCCGTTCCTGTCACCATAAGGCCCCGGCCACATTTCAAAACCTGCCTTTGTGGAAATGCAAAGCTCGTCCCTGTACGCTCTCATTCCTCTGTCCAGGACTCTTGCAAAGTTTTCCTCAGAGGAGCCGTTATAGGGCGCACCGTAATTGTTTGCTATATCAAAATGCGTTATGCCTAAATCAAAGGCGGTGTGACACATTTTTTCAATATTATCAAAGCTGTAGGAATATCCAAAATTCTGCCACAGTCCGAGAGAAATCGCCGGAAGCTTTAAACCGCTGTTTCCGCAGCGATTATAAACCATTTTTTCGTATCTGTTTTCGTCTGCACAATACATTTTTATTCCCCTTTAAAATTGGGAAGCTCATCAAGAGTTATAACATAATCGCTGTTATATACCTCGTTTATGCGTTCAACCGTATTGTCCTTCGTTAAATGGTCGGTATGCCAGTTGAGGAACCATACAAACTTCATATCATTTTCCTTGAGATCCTCCGGAAGAGGTATTGTTCCGCATTCATGGAAAGCATAGGGTTTTCTGCCCCCGAACTGCTCGTCAAGTCTTTTGTAAGAGGTAGCAGGAACAGTCTTGCTGTACGAATCAATTCCCGTTATATCTACATATTCGTCGCCGGGATACCAGCCTTCCCTGACGCTTCCCGAATATCCGAGCACCCAAATAAGGTTGTTAAGCTTGTGATAGTTTGTGTATCTGTCGTACATAAGCTGCCAAAGCTTGATGAAATTCTCTTCTCCGTCCATACCCCACCAGAACCACTTGCCGTCAAATTCATGGAAAGGCCTCCAGAGAACAATTACACCCTCGTCCTGAAGCTGTTTAAGCGATTCGGCAACCTCGTCCATCTCTTCAAGAATTGCCTTGTTAAGTTCAGTTCCCTCTGTAAAGGCTTCATCAAGGTCTATTGCTTTTTTGCTTGCCTCGTAGCCGTGAGTATCCGGAGGCGCTCCCCAATGCCAGCAAATCGTTACAAGGCCGCCCTTATTCCACCATTCGATTGAACGGTCTACTATCTTTTGATAGTCCTTTACATACTCCTTGGGGTCCGCCTCGTCCTCATAATATTTGCTTATAAAGTCAAGGCCTCTGATTGCGGGGTACTTTCCTGACGCCTCATAAATATAATCCATTTCATAATCGGGAGAGGATTTCCAAGTGGATTCCTGCTGACCTGAAAGTATTCCGTTTCCCTCAATGCTTTTGATATAATCAAGCACTGCCTGCCTTGTTTCGGCAACTTTATCATTCTTGCCTGAGCAACCGGTAAAAACTGCGCAGAACATAGCCGCGCATAAAATCAGCGAAATTATTTTTTTCATTTCAATACCTCCTTTTACGTCCTTATTCTATCATACCGCTATACCCAAAGTCAATAAGTTTTCCTGCAAAATGCACAAACGGCACGCAATATATGCGTACCGTTTTTAGTTATAATATTATACAAATTAAGCCGTTGCAGCCCTCGTTGATGATTTTTTCGAGAGTTTCCTGCATCTTTCCTCTTGCGTCGGCGGGCATCTTATAAAGCTTGTTGTGAAGTCCCTCGTTTACAAGCTCATGGAGAGATTTTCCGAAAATATTGGACTCCCAAATCTTTGTCGGGCTTTCCTCAAACTCGTTTAGGAGATACATCACAAGCTCCTCAGACTGCTTTTCCGAGCCTACAATCGGGCTTACCTCAGTCTGAATATTCGCTTTCATCATGTGAATTGACGGAGCGCTGGCCTTAAGTCTTATTCCGTATTTTCCGCCCTGCTTGATGATTTCAGGCTCTTCAAGGGACATTTCATCAATGGTGGGCATCACTATGCCGTAGCCTGTTGCGTTTACCTCCTCCATTGCGCTTCTTATTTTCTCGTACTCGGATTTCATTTTTGACAGTTCAACCATATAAGCCATAAGGTCGCTTTCGTCCTTAAATGTCAAATCAGTCATTTCGCCGAGAATTTTATAGAAAAGCTCTTTGTCAATCTCAATCAGCATTGCCGCACAGCCTCTGCCCAAATCCACGGACTCAAGCTGACAGCTCGTTACGCATTCGCAGGCGTTAATATCGCATCCGATGGTTTTTATATCGCTGATGGTTTCAACCTTTGCGGCAGCTTCCTTGATTGAATCGAAAATCTGTTTTTTCAGCCAATGGTCCTTTTCCAAGGAGCATATCCACTTCGGCAGACTTATATTCACCTCTTTTATGGGAAATTCAAAAAGAACATTCGCAAGCACATTCTGAATATCCTGTTCGGAAAGCTCAAGGCAGTTTACGGGCATTACAGCCGCCCCGTATTTTTCGGAAAGCTTTCTGCACATATCGGTTATGTATCCGCTTTCGGGGTCGAGGGTATTCATCAACACAACAAAGGGCTTGTGAAGCTGTTTAAGCTCTGAAATAACCCGTTCCTCGCTCTCCTCGTATTCCTCCCTCGGAATGTCGGTAATCGAGCCGTCGGTTGTTACAACAAGACCGATTGTGGAATGTTCGCTTATTACTTTCTGAGTGCCTATCTCAGCCGCCATATTAAACGGTATGGCTTCATCAAACCAAGGAGTCATAACCATTCTCGGCTGTTCGTTTTCGATATACCCCAGAGAGCTCGGCACAATATAGCCCACGCAGTCAATCATTCTTACATTCATTTTTGCGTTGTCCTCAAGAGTAATCTCAACAGCCTCCTCGGGTATGAATTTTGGCTCGGTCGTCATAATTGTTCTTCCTGCCGATGACTGCGGCAGCTCGTCGATTGCTCTGTCCTTTTGAGAGCCTGCGCTCATGTGCGGAATAACAAGCTGTTCCATAAATTTTGATATAAATGTGGACTTTCCGCTTCTTACGGGCCCCACAACTCCGATATAAATATTACCCTGCGTGCGCTCGGCAATATCCTTATAAATATTTATTTCTTCCATCGTCTGCGTCCCCTTCCTTTATTCTGCAATCGGTATAAGTATCATTGTACGCTCTTCAAAAACATCGCTTATTCCGTCGTTTTCGTTAATGATACCCGTGATACTTGTGTTGTAC
>JBJESI010000036.1:0-14802 GCA_051882715.1 Oscillospiraceae bacterium | reverse complement strand
CACTCAAAGTAATTTGCAGGGTTATAGCCTCTTGCTTTAAGCTCGATAACCTGGTTTTTATCCATGCCGAACTTGAAGATGTTTTCGTCGCCGACCTGCTCGTTAATCTCGACATTTGCGCCGTCGTATGTGCCGATGGTCACCGCACCGTTAAGCATAAGCTTCATATTTCCGGTTCCCGAAGCCTCTGTTCCTGCAAGAGAAATCTGCTCGGAAATTTCGCTTGCGGGCATCAGGATTTCGGAAAGGGTTACACGGTAGTCCTCCATGTAAACAACATTCAGCTTTTCCCTTATTTTCGGGTTTTTGCGGATTTCCTCGCCGATGGACCAAATAAGCTTGATAATCTGCTTTGCGAGATAGTATCCGGGTGCCGCTTTAGCCGCAAAAATATAGGTTTTCGGAACAAAATCGGCGTCGGGATTTTCAAGAAGATAATTGTACTCTGCGATGATGTTAAGCGCATTAAGATGCTGACGCTTGTATTCGTGCAAACGCTTAACCTGAACATCAAAAATGCTGTCGGTGTTAAGAACAATGCCTGTCTGCGACTTTACATACTTTGCAAAGCGCTCCTTGTTTTCCTTTTTAACTGCCGCAAGCTTTGCCAAAACCTCGGAGTCGTTCTCAAACTTCTTAAACGCCGCAAGCTTTGCGCCGTTTTTCTTAAAGCCGCTTCCGATGCACTCTTCAAGAAGCTTTGTAAGTCCGGGATTTGACTGCAAAAGCCATCTTCTGTACGCAATACCGTTTGTGACATTGGTGAATTTATCAGGCGTGTAGATGTACTGATTGTGGAAAACCTCGTCCTTGATAATCTCGCTGTGAAGCTTTGAAACGCCGTTTATGTTGTGAGAAGCGTGAACGCATAGGTTAGCCATCTTAACGGTGTTGTTTTCGATAATTGACATATTGTTTACCGTGCCCCAGTCAGCGCCTTTTTCGTAAAGAGCGGCCTGCTGGCGGTTGTTGATTTCAACGATGATGCTGTAAATTCTCGGGAGAGTCCTCTGAAGCAGGTTTTTATCCCATTTTTCAAGAGCCTCCGCCATAACGGTGTGGTTTGTATAAGCAAAGGTTTTTGTTGTGATATCCCACGCCTTGTCCCAGCTGTAGCCGCAGTCGTCAAGCAAAATACGCATCAGCTCGGGGATTGCAAGAGTCGGGTGAGTGTCGTTTACGTGGATTGCAACCTTGTCTGCAAGATTGTCCATTGTGCCGTAGGTTGACATATGCTTCATTGTGATATCGCCCACCGAGGCGGCGCACATAAAGTACTGCTGGCGGAGTCTGAGAAGCTTGCCCTCAAGGTGGTTATCGTTAGGATAAAGCACCTTTGAAATAGCGTGAGCGATGTTGCTACTGCCCAAAGCGTTTGCGAAATCGCCCTTATTAAAGAGGCTCATATCAAAGGAGAAAGCGTCTGCCTTCCACAAACGGAGCTTTGAAACGCCGTTTGACATATAACCGGGCACGTACATATCGTAAGGAACGGCACGGACGGTTGTGTAATTCTTGTGATTTATGTGATGGTACTGATTATCCCAGTATTCCTCAATTTCGCCGTCGAAATGAACGTCCACCGACTGGTCGGGAGCGGGATCCAGCCACACATCGCCGTTGTTGAGCCAGTTGTCGGGAAGCTCTGTTTGCCAGCCGTCAATGATTTTCTGCTTAAAAATGCCGTATTCGTAGCAGATGGAGTATCCCGTTGCGGGATATTCACAGGTGGCCAGACCGTCAAGATAGCAGGCTGCGAGTCTGCCGAGACCTCCGTTACCCAGTCCTGCGTCGGGCTCGATATCGCATACGGAATCCAGCTTTATATTGTATTTTGCGAGAATTTCCGAAGCGATGTCGTTTATACCGAGGTTATAGAGGTCTGTTTTAAGCGAGCGTCCCATAAGGAACTCCATGCTTATGTAGTAGACCTGTTTTTTGCCCTCGGAGGTCTTGTTTGTTATAAATTTATTTTGCTTTTCTTTCAGGTACGAAACGATTATTTTTGCAAGAGCCTTATAAATCTGAAGGTCTGAAGCGTCTTCGATACTAACGGAAAAATCGAGAGAAAGTATATCCTTCAGCTTTTTTTCAAGCTCGGTTTTGGTAAATGCTTTCATAAAGTCCTCCATAAATAATATTTTAAATGTATTATACACCAAAAAAGCGGCGATTACAACGGAAAAATAAAGGTTTGTAAGAAATTCCACCTGAAAATAAAATCACAGCGGGATTTTTGTGCAAAATTTCACCGTTAAAATGAACAACGGATGTAAAAAAAGGAAACGGAAAGCTTTTATTTTCCAAAACACAAAATATAGTGCTTTTTTGTGCAAAATGCAACCAAATATGCGAAATATACAAAAAAACAAAATTACAGTTTATTTTATTCATAACTATTGACAATAAAACCGACCGTTGGTATAATGTAATATAGAACTATTGTGGATTATGGTCTATTTTGCGGTAATGTTTGTGCAAAATCGCAAAGAATATAGAATATTTGAGGTGGAGTTTGTATATATTTTTCTCGTAAACAGGGAAAATACATATTTTGTTCACCTTGCACAATAAAAACACAATATATATCCTTCGGTTTTTGTCGAATTCCGAGGGAACGGTTCTGCACTGTTTTTTGTTAAACAGATAATTCCTTGATTTAAAATTTGCAGGCAGGAAACATAGGGTTCTGCCGGGAAAGGTGGATGTTTGTGAAACAAGGAAAAGCTAAAAGGGCAGTTTGCGCGGCTTTGGTATTGTCGATGATGCTCAGCGCCGTGCCGTATTCCGCTTTTGCCGTTTCGGGTTCTGAAGGCGCCGGCGCCGTTGAAACCGCAAGCGACCTTACAACTGCGGAAAAAGCGGCGAATACTTACAGCAAGTATTACGACAGGCATGCAGACGCAGCGAAGCCGATGAAGGAGGTTACCTTCTACGCCAAGGACTACGTTTCGGCTGACGGGGCGGAGGTCGGCGTTGTTGACTGCGACGGCAAGACAGAGGTTCTTGAATGGTCAAACCTTGAAGGAAGCGTTACATGGAAGTTTAACGTTCCGGAAACGGGAATTTACCATATTAGAGCTACTTATCACACCCGCGAGGGCAAAAACACAACCAACGACTTTGAGCTTCTGATAAACGGCGAGACTCCCTTTGAGTCCGCAAGCAGAATTTCGCTCAACCGTATTTGGGACAACGAGGAAATCAAAAAGGACGACAGAGGAAACGATATTCTTCCTCAGCAGGTTGACGTTCCTCAGTGGATTACCGCTCCCATTATAGATACGGACGGTCTTTTCAACGAGCCGCTTTTCTTCTACTTTGAAGCGGGCGAAAACGAAATAACCCTCAAAGGCGACAAGGCTAACATTTATTTTGAGAGCTTTACCTTATATAACGACGAGGCTCTTCCGAAATACGATGACATAAAGCCCGGCGAGAGCGAGATTTCCGCTACTCCCACCCTTGAAGCTACAAGATACGAGGCGGAGCACGCAATCAGCAAGACCTCATCTACGATTCAGCCCACTTCGGACACATCGAGCTACCTTACATCTCCCTCGGATCCTGCCAAGAAGTTTTATAACACTCTCGGACAGGGCAGCTGGAAAAAGGCGGGCCAGGCGGCAAGCTGGGAAATCGAGGTTCCCGCAGACGGCTACTACAAAATAAATCTCCGCGTTCGTCAGAACCAGATGAAGGGCTTCTACTCGAACAGAAGAGTTTATATTGACGGCGAGGTTCCCTGCGAGGAGCTTAACCAGTATAAATTCATGTACGATTCCGACTGGTACACAACGACGCTGAAAACCGACGACGGCGAAGATATGTATTTCTATCTCACCGCAGGAAAGCACACCCTCACTCTTGAGGTTGTTCCCGGCGAAATCGGCGAAACAATGCGAAAGCTTGAGGATTACATTTCATCCATCAATAAATATTACAGAGAAATTCTTATGATAACGGGTCCCGACCCCGACGAATACAACGACTATTACATAATGGACCAGATTCCCGAGCTCAGGGACGAGTTCCAGAGAATAATAGACGGACTTCTCGGTGAAAAGTCTAAGCTTGAGCAGCTTACGAAATCAAGCGGAACCGAAGCGACAACTCTTGCGGAAACGGCAACCGTTCTGCAAAAATGTCTTGAAAAGCCCCGCAGAATCCCTATGATGCTGGGTACAATCAAGGATAATATCAGTACGCTTTCATCTTGGATGAGCGATTACCGCGATCAGCCTCTTGAGCTTGACTATCTCGAAATTGCTTCTCCCGACGCAAGCGTTACTTCAAGCAAGAAGAGCTTCTTCAAGTCGATTGGCTTCGGAATAGAGTCCTTCTGGCAGTCGTTCTTCACGGATTATACGACGCTTTCCGACGATAAAGAGGGCGCGCTTACGGTATGGGTTGCAGTAGGCCGTGACCAGGCTCAGGTTGTTAAAGAGCTTGTTGACTCCTACTTTGTGCCTCAGTACAACATCGACGTAACAATCAACCTCGTTACCACCGGTATCACCGAGGCGGTGCTTTCGGGCAAGGGTCCTGACATCGCTCTCTTCTGCGGCGGCGACCAGCCTATCCAGCTCGGTTCAAGAGGAAAGCTTGTTGACCTGACGCAGTTCCCCGACTACGAAGAGGTAATGACAAGATTTTCTGACGATGTAGCTACATTATATACGTATAACGATTCGGTTTACGCTCTGCCCGTTCAGCAGACCTTCCCCATGCTCTTCTACCGCAAGGACCTTCTCGAAGAGGTTGGCTATAACGAGCCGCCCGAAACTTGGGACGACTTCATTCAGATAGTCCGCACGATGCAGAAGAATTATATGCAGGCAGGACTTATTCTTCCGCAGGTAAACGCAACCTACGGTACATACAGTGCGACCACCGAATCAGGTCACACCTTCGCAACTCTCCTTCTTCAGAGAGGACTCAACTATTACAACGATACGCTTACCGCAACGCAGTTTGACGATATCGAAGCAACGAGCGCATTTGAAATGTGGACGGATTTCTACACAGTCTATGATTTCGACCAGCAGTTCGACGCATATACGAGATTCAGAACAGGCGAAATGCCTATGGTAGTAAACAACTACTCGTTCTACAACCAGCTTTATGTTGCAGCGCCCGAAATCAGAGGACTTTGGGATTTCTGCAAGGTTCCCGGCACAGTCCGTGAGGACGGAACAATATCACATGCGACAAACTCTTCGGGTTCAGGCGCTATGATATTTGCAAACAAGAAAAAGCTTTCCGACGAGGAATACGAAAAGTATAAGCAGAACGCTTGGGAATTCATCAAGTGGTTTACCTCGGCGGATATACAGACGCTCTACGGCAACAACCTCGAAGGCATTATGGGTATAATGGGACGATTCGACACGGCGAACAAAGAAGCGCTTGCAAACCTTTCCTGGTCAACGGCAGAGGTTGCAAAGCTTCGTGAACAGCAGGATGAGCTTGTTGAAATTCCCGTAATCCCCGCGTCCTACACTGTTACAAGAAACATTATGAACGCATTCAGAGCCGTTGTTAACGAAGGCGAGAATCCTCGTGATTCGCTGATTACCTATAACAGGGACATCAACAACGAAATTACGAGAAAGAACGAAGAACTTGGCATTGCATTGCAGTAAGGAGGAAGAATTTTGGCATCGGTAAATACCGGAGAGATTCCTGCTAAGACTCATGTTGACAGCAAACTGAAAAATACTCTCCATGAAATGAGAATTAACGCTTCGGCGTACGGATTGATAGCTCCGTTCTTCATACTGTTCACGGTTTTTACTCTTGTACCTGTATGTATGTCGCTGCCTATCGGTTTAACAAACTTTAACATGGTGCAGACGCCGAAGTTTGTAGGACTTTCAAACTTCTATGCGCTGCTTCTTCAGGACGATGTTTTCCTGATTGCGGTTAAGAACACATTGCTCCTTTCATTCATCACAGGCCCTGTCAGCTATATCGCCTGCTTCGTAATAGCATGGCTTATAAACAACTTGGGCCACACGCTTAAAACAATTTTCACATTCATTTTCTATGTTCCGTCCATGTGTACTAACCTTTACACAATCTGGCAGCTCCTTTTCTCCGGCGATATGAACGGCTTCATCAACGCTTGGCTTATGGAGTTCGGACTTATAAACGGTCCTGTTCAGTGGCTGACGGACGCAAACTACATGATGCCAGTTGTAATTATCGTACAGCTTTGGCTTTCGCTCGGCACAGGCTTCCTTGCGATGGTAGCAGGTCTCCAGGGCGTAGACAAATCCCAGTACGAGGCGGGCGCAATCGAGGGAATTAAAAACAGATTCCAGGAAATGATTCACATCACCCTTCCTGCCATGGGACCTCAGCTTATGTTCTCTGCGGTAATGCAGATTACGGCGGCGTTCAACGCAGGTTATGTTGGACAGATGCTTACCGGCTTCCCCAGCACGGACTACGCAACGCACACACTTTACAACCATGCGTACGACTACGGTTGGGTTCGTTACGAAATGGGCTATTCGGCGGCAATATGTATGCTGATGTTTGCAGCAATGATTATCTGCAATGCGATAATCCGAAAAGTCCTCAACAAGTATCTTGACGATTAAGGAGGGGAGAACGAGTGAAAAAATCAAAAAGACGCGTAAGAGGCGGTTCGCTTGCAGGCGACATTATTATAATGTTCTTCCTGCTCCTCTTCTCAATATTCATGCTTTTCCCGATTTACTATTCAATAATACAGTCCATAAAGCCTATTGAAGAGCTTTTCGTATTCCCTCCGAGGCTTTATGCAAAAGCTCCCACGCTTGAAAACTACGGCGAGCTTTTCAGAGTAGCGGGTTCATACTGGGTGCCTTTTTCAAGATACCTCTTCAACAGCCTGTTTATTGCGGTAACGGTAACGGCTGCAAACGTATTCGTTTCGGTTTCCGCAGCTTATGCCCTTGCAAAGGTTGACTTCCCCGGAAGAAAAACGCTCAACAAAATCATCGAGCTTGCCCTTCTCTTTGCGAGCCAGGTTACATACATTATGACCTATATCATCATTGCAAGACTCAACCTTATCAACACCTATTTTGCGTTGATACTTCCCCTTGTGGCAACACCTACGGGACTTTACCTTATGAAGCAGTTTATGGGACAGATAAACCATTCCATGATTGAGGCTGCAAGAATGGACGGCGCAGGACATTTCAGAACCTGCTGGCAGGTAGTGGCTCCTAATGTAAAGCCGGCTATCATGACTCTTGTAATCCTCGGCTTCCAGGGCGCATGGAACCAGCAGGGTTCACAGTATATATTCAACGAGCAGATGAAAACATTGCCGACAATCGTTCAGCAGATTGTATCATCAGGTACGGCGAGAACGGCACTTGGTTATGTAGGTGCGGTTATTATCCTTATTCCTCCGGCGATTGCATTCTTAATTGCCCAAGGCAATGTAATGGAAACGATGTCGCATTCAGGTATGAAGGATTAGCGCCAAATTTATAAAAGGAAACGGGTGATATAAAGTGCCGAAAATGAAAAAAGCAATCAGTTTGTTATGCTCACTTGCTGCGCTTACGGCTATGTCGGTAACGGCGTTTGCAGACGAGCCGTATGAGGGCTATACATACGACTGGTACGGCGATGCATTACCGTCGCAGAACGGTTATGTGCCGGAATATGAATTAAGAGGCGTTGACATTGAGGGCTGCGGTGCCTTCAATCAGCCAAACGATATGGCTGTATCGGCAAGCAAAAAATTCTTCATTGCCGATACGCTCAATAACAGAATCGTAATCCTTGACGAAAAGCTTGCCTTTATTAAAGAGCTTAAAGAGTTCAAGGACGAGGACGGTTCCACGACCACGCTTAAAAATCCAAACGGCGTTTATGTAACGGAAAACGATGAAATCTACATCGCAGATACAGCGAATGCGAGAGTAATCGCCTGCGATATGGACGGAAACATCTTCGCAAAGTTTGAGAAGCCCGATTCGTCGTCCTACGACAAGGATACTTTTGAACCGCAGAAGGTTATTGTTGACAAGTCAAACAATGTATATGTTATAGTAAACAATGTTTCAAAGGGCGCTTTGAGCTACATTTACGATAACGTAAATGACGAGGTTACATTTAAAGGCTACTACGGAACAAACCGAGTTCAGGCAACCTCCACGGTTATTGCAAACAAGCTTTGGTCATACATTCTGACTGAAGAGCAGATGGCAAAAAGACAGCGCTCCGTGCCTATCGAGATAGCAAACTTCGATATGGACGAGGACGGATTTGTTTACACGGTAACGTCTTCAAAGACGCAGAAAACCGACGTGCTTAAAAAGCTCAATCCCGGCGGAACAAATATTTTTGTCGGTAAGGGCTTCAGCGACTACAAATTCGGCGACTTCAGCGAGCGTTACTACAACGGTCAGAACTACACTTCGTCAATCGTTGATGTTGATGTGGGAGAGAACGGAATTATCAATCTTCTCGACTTCACAACCAAGAGAATTTTCCAGTACAATTCTGAGTGCGACCTTCTCTTCATCTTCGGCGGAGAGGGCGGCCAGATCGGACTCTTTACCTACCCGACGGCGGTAGAGAGTCTCGGTGACAGGATTTATGTTCTTGATAAGAGCAAGAACAACATTACCTGCTTTAAGAGAACAGAATTCGGCGAATACGTTCACAACGCCGTTGACCTCCATCTTCAGGGTCTTTACGACGAGGCGCTTGTTCCGTGGGAAGAGGTATTAAGGCGCGACGGAAACTACAGCTTTGCGTATGTCGGCATCGGTAAGGCTTATCTGAATGCCGGCGAGTACAAAAAGGCGATGGATTACTTCTACCTTAACTCAAGACCGGGCTACAACAAGGCGTTCAAGTATTACAGAACCGAGTTTATCAGAAACAACTTCTCCATAATGGCGATAGTTATAGCGGTTATTGTAATTGCAATCATCGTTATAAAGCAAATCAGAAAGAGAAGAAAAAAGAAAGCGGGGGTGTCGGATAAATGAGCGAAATGATGAATTTTAAAAGCTACAAATGGCCGTTTCATATTATGACACATCCGTTTGAGGGCTTCGAGGATTTAAGATGGAAGAAAGCCGGCTCCATGAAGGTAGCCTGGGCGATTGTAATAATTTTCTTCCTCACCTCGGTTGCAACAAAACAGCTTACGGGATTTATGTTTAACACTTACTATGTAAAGGTTTTCAACGTAGTTCCCACAATTACACAGACAATTCTCCTTTTCCTTGCGTGGGTTGCAGGAAACTGGGCGGTCGGAACCTTCTTAAACGGCGAGGGCAGCCTGAAGAAAATTTTCATATTCAGCGCGTACGCTTTGGTTCCCAAGATTATCGGCGATATTATCTGCATCATAATGAGTAATCTTATCATTAAGACGGAAGCCGTATTCATGTCGCTTGTAAACATTGTTTTCACAGGCTGGACGGTTATACTCATATTTATGGCGATTAAGGTTGTTCATCAGTACAAGTTCTGGGAGAACGTTGCGGCGATAGTTCTTACAATAGTGGCAATCGTAATAATGCTCTTCCTTGCGGTTCTTTTGCTGACCTTGTTCCAGCAGGTATATGTATTCTTCCTGACAATCTGGACGGAAATCGGATACAGGTTTAATGTATAGCGGAAACGGTGGTGAATGAAAATGAATAAGAAACTAAAGAAATTCGCAGTCATTGCACTTGTTCTTGCAATGATGATGCCATTCGGTTCTGCTGTGGTAAACGCTGAAAATACAGACGCAGACGAAGCTTCCGTATCTGATTCGGCAGACGGCGCTGCAGCGGAGGAAACCTCTGATGATTCCGTGAAGCCTGTTACCGAAGACGAGGCAATGGCAAAAATGAAGCTTTTGTGCGAGAACGACAAGCTTGCGCTTTACTTCGATGAAACCGAAACCCACCTTGCATTAAAGGTAAAAGAAAACGGCTACATCTGGTGGAGCGAGCCCTTTAACGCTGACGCGGCGGTAAACACAAAGCCTGCTCAGATTAAGGATCTCAAGTCCTCTCTTATCATAAGCGACTCAAGCAACGATACAACAACCTCAAGCTTTGCATCCTGTGTTGATGAGAACGCAAAGGGCGAGGTAAAGATTAAAGAGATTGAAAACGGTGTAAGGGTAGATTATGTATTCTCGAAAAAGCTGGGAATAACAATCCCCGTTGAATACACCTTAAACGGCGATTATCTTGAAGCGAAGATTATCGGCAAGGACATTAAGGAAAGCAAGAAGGACGCTGAAGCTCAGGTTCTTCTTACGGCGGTATCCTTGCTTCCCAGCTTCGGCGCGGCTGACAATACCGAAGAGGGATATTTCGTAATCCCCGACGGCTCAGGCGCAGTAATCAATTTCAACAACGGCAAGGACACATACAGCAAGTATTCAAAAATGGTTTACGGCCGTGATATTACAGAGGTTCTTCTTAAAAAGGAAGCAAAAACCCAGCAGGTTTACCTCCCTATGTACGGTATTGTAAAGCAGGATAATGCAATTCTTGCAATCGCCGACGAGGGCGCCGAAAGAGCAACGCTCAACGCTTATGTAAACGGCCAGAACAGCAGCTCATATAACTCAGCATATTTCTCGTTCACGGTAAGAGCAAAGGATACCTATTATATCGCAAACGATACCCAGAATCCTCTGCCTATGTACGAAAGTGCAAATACAGAGCTTCAGGATTATTCCGTAAGATACTATCCTATCGCTAAAACCGGCGCGGATTATGTAACGGTTGCCGAAAAGTACCGTGATTATCTTAAAGATGAAATCGGCGTTACGAAAAAGACCGAAGCAAACGACGCAGCGGTTTATGTAGACCTTTACGGCGGCGTTTACAAGGAAACATCGGTTCTCGGTGTTCCCGTAAACCTCAAGACCGCCGCAACAACCTACGATCAGGCAAGGGAAATTCTTGCCGAGCTAAAGAGCGCAGGTGTTGAGAATATCGTAGTCGATTATAAGGACTGGTCCAACTCGGCTATTTCGCAGAAGGTTGCCACGAAGTACGACCCTGCGGGCAAGCTCGGCGGCAAATCCGACCTTAAAGACCTCCGTGAATATGCGGCTGAAAACGGCATACCGCTTTACCTTGACATGGAGTTTGTTGAGTTTTCAAAGGGCGGAAACGGATACAACACCCTTACCGATGCAACCGTAAGACTCACAAAGGCTTATTCAAGGCAGACCGCATACGACCTTGCATGGAATATCGAGCATCTGACAAAGTCAAAATGGTCGCTTTTAAGCCCTGTTGAATTTGAAGGCGTATTCGATAAGATTTCAAAGGCATTTACTAAAAACGAAATAACAAATGTTTCGCTTGGCACATCGTCCTATAAGCTTTACGGCGACTACGGCAAGAACGGAATGAACAGAACGGGCATGGCTCAGACCGTGAAGGCGGGCTATGAGAAGCTCGACAGCGAGGTTGGCTCAATTCTTGCGGATACTGCAAACCAGTATGTTCTCGGAAGCGTTGACCACATCACAAATGTTCCTCTGTATTCAAGCGGATATGATATTTTTGATTACGACATTCCTTTCTATCAGATAGTTATTCACGGACTTATTCCGTATTCAACAACGGCAATCAACGGAAGCGCAGATTCCGACCAGCTCTTCATGCTGGCTCTGTCCACAGGCTCAAACCTCGGCTATGACTTCCTTTACAGGGATAACAAAGCGCTTCAGAACACGGATTACAACGAGCTGTTCTATGCAAACTTCGCAGGCTGGTCTGAAACGGTTAAAAATCAGTACGATTTGATTTCCGACATTGTAAAGCCTTTAAGCGACCAGCTTATCACAGGTCATAAGCAGGTAAGCAAAACGGTTACCGAAACAACCTTTGAAAACGGAACGGTTATTGTTGTAGACAAAGAATTAAACACAGTAAAGGTAAACGGCAAGGAAATAAATCTTGCTGACTACAATCTGAAAGGAGGCAACTAATCATGAGCGAAAAAGAAATCAAAACCGTAAGTGAGGAGGCCTCCGCCGCAGCAAATGCAGAGCCTGTTTACGCTAAGAGAGCTACTCCGAAAAAGCCTGCAAAGATGAAAAAATCCAGAATTTCTTACGAGCGTAAGAAAGGTCTTTACGGATACGGCTTCATAGCGCTTTGGTTTATCGGCGCGGTATACTTCTTTATAATACCGGTAATAATGTCGATTTACTATTCGTTTAACGATGTAACGCTTCAGGCTCCGGATTTGGTTGCAAAATGGTGCGGCATCGAAAACTAC
This sequence comes from Oscillospiraceae bacterium, assembly GCA_051882715.1. Lineage (GTDB taxonomy): Bacteria > Bacillota > Clostridia > Oscillospirales > Ruminococcaceae > JBJESI01. Next base: position 2,538 of record JBJESI010000036.1, on the reverse strand, counting down.
AAAAACGCATTTGTAGACAGTGCGACCTATGTTCCTAAGCTTCTTTCCTCGCTTCAGGACGTAGCGCTTAAGGTTCCGATTATTGTTATATTCAGCTTGTTTGCGGCTGTGCTTCTGAATCAGAAGTTCAAGGGAAGAACAGTGGTTCGTGCGATTTTCTTCCTGCCCGTGCTTATTGCAACAGGTCCCGTAATGTCGGTTATCAACGGCGATATGCTTAATCAGGGCGTATCGGGCGCGTCGCAGTTCAGCTCGCTTTTCAAAACCGACCTTGTAACTGAATTCCTTCAGTTTATGGGTATTTACAATCTGAGCGAAACCCTGACGACCTTTATCACGACAATCACAAGCGATGTATTCAACCTTATTTGGAACTCCGGCGTTCAGATCCTCATCTTCCTTGCGGCTCTTCAGACAATTCCTACATCTGCAAGAGAAGCGGCAAATATGGAGGGCGCAACGGCGTGGGAATTCTTCTGGAAGATTACATTCCCTTATGTAAGCCCGATGATTCTTGCAAACATCATTTACACCGTTATCGACTGCTTCACGGACGCGTCAAACCCCGTAATGCAGCTGGTAACACAGAAGAGCAACTCGTGGGATTTCGGTTACAGTGCGGCGATGGCGTGGATTTACTTCGGAATTATCGCAATCTGCCTTGTAATTATAAGCGTTGTCATTACGAAGCTTGTTCACTATGAAGTAGATTAAGGAGGGGGATAAAGAAATGCAATTCGGTAAAAAGAATCTTACTCCTCAGGAAATTGAAATAAGAAATTACAAACGCAAAAAATTCGTTTCCGACTCCGTTTGGCCGATTGTAAGATTTTTAATCATCTTCGGCCTGTGCTTCGTAATTTTGTATCCTATTCTTTATATGATAAGCACGGCGTTCAGCCCTCAGTCGGAAATGAACGATCCGTCGAGAATTTGGATTCCGAAGCAGGTTATTTTCACAAACATAACAGACGCATGGGAAGCGATGGATTATCCGAGAACCTTCGGCTTCACGCTCCTCGTAAACGGCGTTTCCTCGCTTTTGATGGTACTTAGCTGTGCAATCACGGGATACGGCTTTGCAAGATTTAAATTCAAAGGTCAGAACCTTTTGTTTGCAATAGTTATCCTTATGATTATCGTTCCGCCGCAGATTTTGTCTTTGCAGCAGAAAACACAGTTCCAGAACTTCCCCGGCGGAAGCATTCTCAACACACCTCTTGTTATGTATCTGCCCGCAATGTTTGCCAACGGCCTGAGAGCGGGACTGTTCATCCTCATTTTCCGTCAGTTCTTTAAAGGGCTCCCCAAGGAGCTTGAGGACGCCGCATATCTTGACGGCTGCGGACCTTTAAAAACATTCTTTGTTGTAATGGTTCCAAACGCAGTTTCGTCCTTTATCACGGTATTCCTTTTCTCAATCGTTTGGTATTGGAACGATACATACATGCTGCCCATGTTCTACAGCGGACATGACAGCACAAAGACCGTAGCAATGAAAATAAGCGATGTAGGCGACGTAATGATTACCTACCTCTTCGGCAAGGCAGACGGCGCAACAAAGGCAGAGGTTATGGTATGGCTTGAGGCAGCCTGCCTGCTTGCCATCATTCCTATCCTCGTGCTTTACATCTGCTTGCAGAAATACTTCACGGAGGGTATTGCCCGTTCCGGTCTTGTAGGCTAATGCAGCTTTCCGGCAAAGCCCCTTTGGGCTTTGCCGGCAGAAAATTTGAAAAAACAGTTGATTTTGCAACTGATATATGTTATATTAAGTGTTGTCAAAACAGAGTGCCCGACTGAGGATACGACGGTATGACACATTTTTATGAATGACAATATTTAATGAAAGGCAGAAGAATTATGAACGTAAAAGTTATCAACGGCGTATCCCTTCCCAACATCCCTTGGCAGGAAAAGCCCGAGGGCTGCACAGATGTTATCTGGAGATATTCGGAAAACCCTGTTATCAAAAGAGATCACATCCCTAATTTTTCAAACTCTATTTTCAACAGCGCAGTAGTTCCCTTTGAGAACGGCGACTACAAATTTGCGGGCGTTTTCCGTGTTGACGACAGAGAAAGAAACATGGAGCTTCACGCAGGCTTTTCTAAGGACGGCTTTAACTGGGACATCAACCCCGACAGAATTGTTTTCAAGACAGATATCGAGGAAATGAAATGCTGGCAGTACGGCTACGATCCCCGTGTTACATGGATTGAAGACAGATTTTACATCACATGGTGTAACGCATACGGCTGGAGACCTACAATCGGCTGCGCTTACACATTCGACTTCAAGGAATTTGTACAGCTCGAGAACGCATTCCTTCCTTTCAACAGAAACGGCGTTATGTTCCCGAGAAAAATCAATGATAAATTCGTAATGATGTCAAGACCTTCCGACAGCGGACACACCCCCTTCGGCGACATCTACATTTCTCAGTCTCCCGACATGAAGTATTGGGGCGAGCACAGACATGTTATGGGACCCTCAAAGCCTTGGGAGTCAACCAAAATCGGCGCAGGTCCTATTCCT
>JBJESI010000035.1:0-3170 GCA_051882715.1 Oscillospiraceae bacterium | reverse complement strand
GCAAAGAGGTTTGAAGCGTTCATTCCGCCGGCGTTCATTGCCATGCCCATGCCCATAAAGCCTGTCATTGCGCCGCCTTCGTTTGAAGCGGCAGCTTTCATAGCGTCGGCCTGTGCGCCTGTGAGTACTGCTGCTGCCATAGTGGGATCGCGCATTGTTGCACTTGCCTGGAGATCCTTGAGCCTTTTTGCGTCCTCGGGGCTGAGCGTGGGAGGATTCATATTGAAGGTAACAATCTTCATTCCCCTGAGCTCAAGCCACTGGCTTGTAAGAAGCTCATTGAGAGAGCGTGTAATCTCAAGCGTGTGGTTGGGTATCTGACTCGGTCTGATTTGAAGCTCAGAAATGCTTGCGAGAGCAGGTCCCAAAACATTGACAATCTCATTTCTCAATGTGTTTTTAAGCTTTTCTGCTTCCTCGCCTGCGGGATAAATATCACCGCTGAAGTTCTGACAAACATTTGTGTAGAAGAGGATAGGATCGTGAATTTCATATGAAAACGAGCCGTTGCATCTGATGTCAAAATCTGCGTCAAGTCCGATATTCCTGTCAACTACTCTGAAAGGAACAGGAGTAGGAGTTCCGTAGAGGTTATTTTTGATTTCGCTTGTGTTTATGTAGTAAACTCTTTGGTCCTTGGCTGTATCGCCGCCGAAGGTGAAACGTTTTCCTATTGTTTTAAAAGTGCCGACGATGCTTTCTCCCAGATTTCCGGTGAAAAGGCTGGGTTCTGTGGAGCTGTCCCAAACAAATTCGCCCGGCTCTGCACAGATTTCAACAACTCTTTTTCCCTGCTCGATAATGATTGCACACTGCTTATCGGCAACTGCAATGATAGAGCCGTTGGAGATGATGTTTTCTTCACCCTTTGTGTTTGATGAACGCTCGGAGGTGCGTTTTTTGCCTCTGCATGCCAAAACACTGTCAGGCATTGCGTCGCAGTAGAAGTACTCCCGCCATTGATCGGCAAATACGCCTCCTACGGCGCCTTTAACTGCTTTTAAAAGTCCCATAATTGTATAACTCCCTTCAAAATATATATTTAATTATGTTGAAATAATTACCGCTTAGAATTTTCCGCCTCCGCCGCCGTGGGAACTGCCGCTTGAGCTGGTATGAGTACTGCTTCCGCCGCCGCTGTGTGAACCGCCGCCCGACGAGGAGGTTTCTCTGCGTACCTTTGAGGTGTGCGAGTAGAGATAGATATCTCTGCTGTTTGTCAGCTTGAAGCTTCCGTTTTTGATATAGTTGTTTGCAAGGGGATTTTGCTTTACCGTCTTCATTCCGGATTTTAAAACCGAAGTAACAATAAACGCCACGGCGAGTGCGATTACAAGGGCAACCGGGATTGCACTTATAAGTCTTGAAGCTAAGGATTCCTTTGAAGTGCCGTAACTGTCAACGGGGTTGCCGCTTTTTGCTTTAACAAGAAAATCCTCAACATAATAGAGATACTTTGAGAAAGCGTCATAGTATTCTCCGTCGGAGAGGTAGGAAACCACACGGTCGCCGATATAGTCGATGCCGTAGTCGGTGAAAGCCGTTATTCCGTAGCCGCAGGTGGAGGTATAATAATCACGGGTGTCCATAACAAGAACGAAAATAAGCCCGTCGTGATTTGAGCCGTACCCGTATCCGTTGTAGTCGAAATAATCGTCGCTGTATGCAACAACCGATTTTCCGCCTGTGGTAGGCGTTGTGTGAATAACGACGTCAAAGCTTTGCTCCGTCATTATAGCCTCAATTTTATCTTCAAGTGCGTCCTCCTCGCTTTCAGTGAGAAGGTCTGCATCGTCGATAACCCTCGGTCCCGAATTAAAGCCGAGGATTTCCGGAAAAGAATCTGCCGCAAAGGCGGATACGGCAAAAGAGGAGAGGAAAATCGACGCCGCAAGAAAAGCGGTTAAAAATTTAGTCTTCATCACTTGTCCTCCCTAACCCAAAAACGCAGAAATAAGCAAAACTATGGCGAATGTGATGCCGGCGATACCTGCAAACCAGAGCCAGAATTTAGTCCAGTCCACAGGAAGATTGCCGACGAGCTTGCCTGTTTGCCCGTTCATTGCGAAAATATAGTTTTTATCCTTGAATTTTGTGCTGAGCATCCACACGGGGAGGAGAGCGTATTTAACCGAACCGTCGGTGATATTGATAATCTTTTTTGACGGTACAGCACTGTATCCTGCTGTTGTGGAGCTGAAGGTGCTGAGGACGGAGTTTTCAACTCTTTGATTTGCACGGGCCTTGCTGAGGTCTGCGTCGATATCGTACTTGTCTGCAAGATACCCAGAAAGGTATGCCGTATCAAAGGGAACAGCCTGACTGAGGTCAAAGGGCTCGATTGATTCCGTTATATCATTAGGCATTTTCGATGAGCCGTCAACAGGCAGTCCCGCAAATCCCAGCGAGCCCTGACGCGTCAAAAGAAAATGCGAGGTTTTTGTGTAGTTGTATTTGCTGTCGCTCCAATGAGTTGTTCTCGTTGCATTATATGTAATATCTGCGTTTGTATCGCAGTCGAAAAGCCAAAAAGGAACATATACGCCCTGAATACTTTCGATTTTATTCTGACTTTTAAATACTTTCGGAAGAAAGAATTTATTCTTGTAAAAGTTTTTAAGACTTGCCACAGCCGCATTTTTATCAAACTTAAAGGGAATAACCAAATCAGGTTTAAGCACGCCCGAAAGCTTTTCTTTTATAATAGCAATGCTGTCGCAATACGGACAGCGTGTCGAGGCAAGGGTGCCGTCTGCAACAATCTGGCCTCCGCAGGACGGACAAGTGTAAACGTCCATATTATCCTCCTGCCATTCCTCGGAGGGAATATTATTCCATTCAAAGCTCGACTGTTCCGCTTTGAGCAGAGCCTCGTTGAAATCCTTTACCGCTTCCATTTCAAAAGTGTTTCCGCAGGAGGCGCAGGACATTTTTTGCCGGTTGATGTCAAAGGTTATGACCGCCGAGCAACAGGGGCATTTGTAACTCGTAATTTCCATTATATTCTCCTCTCTTGTCTGTAATACACTGTCGTCAGATATACAATCTGCATTGATATATATTTATACAAAAATAATGAAAATAATGAGGATAATCTAAATCAGCTTTTTAATAAGCCCCGGTAAATATGAGAAAGCTTTAACCGAATTTTCGGCGCACTCAAGCTTGCC
>JBJESI010000034.1:0-3208 GCA_051882715.1 Oscillospiraceae bacterium | reverse complement strand
GTGACAGAATTTCGCATTTTAAGCTGACGGTAAACCGCCCGCTTATCGTGGAAATCCCCGACAGACATCTTACGGGCGACGTCACGGGCTCTATTGAAAAATATGTCCGTGAAGCTGTGGGAATCAAGCTTTGAACATTGGAGGCGGTTGGGGTTTGACTCCCTAATGCCTAAGCATTGGAGGAGTATCCGAACTCGGTTTTGGCGGCTGAAAATGCCCCGTGCCATCGCCTTAAATCTTGCTATACGGCAAGTATAGCGGCGATTTTCGGCTTCGGCACAGAACATTTTCATTGCCGACAAAACTGCTTCGCACTCCAAGGCGAGAATATTTTTATGGATTTCGCCGTCGACTTTTTTGCAGGCATACTGTCGTATTCCGAAAAAAATCGACAAGAAAGGCGAAAAACAGACCGCATTGGAGCGGGTTCGTATACTCCTCCAATGCTTAAGGAGTAAATTATGAAAAAATTAAGCTTTATTATATCAACTTTACTGCTTCTTGCGACTCTGACAGCCTGCGACAGCAACGGCGTTCAAAATGACGGAAATCCTTCCTCCGATACGGAACAGACCGAAATTTTTGCGGAAAAAACTCTTGATTTCTTTTCTGATAAGGTAGTAGTTTGGGCGAATAATTGCGACGAGCCGTGCGGATATTCAGATGAAAGCAAGATAGGCAATCTTTGGTTTGCATGTGATATTTACGAGGATTATACGCACAGCGGAACGGATGACTTTTATTATCTTGTCGGTGTATCGGTAAACGCTTTTAAATCCAAAGGCAGAGTGTATGTGGAAAAATGTGTTAAGGACAAATTGACTGAATTATATCCGGATAAAAATGAATATTCAAATTCGGATTATCTTGAAGCGGTTAAGGCCTCCTACCAGCCTGAAAATGAATACTGGCAGCGGTATTACGATAACAAACTGCAATATTATCAGGCAATGGTTGACTATGACAATTTGACAGAGGAATCTTTAAGCCTTCAAAATAACGGCGGTTCAAATGAAGAAGCTCACAAAAAATTATCGGAAGCGTCGAAAAAGAAAATACTTGCCGCAAAACTAAAGAACGAATTAAGAAACATAGATGTAAGGCGTGCCGAGTCTATTTTTGAAAGCTTCGGAATTCCGATTTTTGTTGATGATAAAACAGACGAAACGGATATTGATTTCTGCATAATTGCCAATAAAGATGAATTTAATAAAGTAAACGAAGAAGGCTCTTATATTTATGAGATTAGAGCTTCCCATTACGGTATTGACAGCTTTTACGATGACTATAATCCTGATGAGTCGAATATTGATATCGTTGGGTACGGTAGCTTAGATTATTATCTTTCAACGCACTGAAATGAGTAGTGATGAAAAATATTGCCGATGAGATTTCTCATCGGCAATTGCATTTATGAAGCTAAGCTTATTCACTTGCGATATTCTTATCCGAAATAAGCTCTTTTACAGAGGTGGCAAGGCCTGCAACACCCTGAATTTGCGACGGAATAATAATCTTTGTGGATTTACCGTCGGCGGCTTTTTGGAATGCTTCGAGGCTCTTAAGAGCGATAACAGCATCGTTGGGGTTTGCCTGATTAAGAAGCTCGATACTGTCAGCCAAAGCCTTCTGCACCTTTTGGATAGCCTCAGCTTCACCCTCAGCCTCACGGATTTTCTGCTCTCTTACAGCCTCGGCGTGAAGTATAAGCGCCTGCTTTTCAGCTTCCGCTCTGAGAATCTCAGCCTGCTTGTGAGCCTCAGCTTCAAGGATTTTTGACTGCTTTTCACCCTCTGCAACGAGGATTTGGCTCTTTTTCTTTCCCTCGGCCTGAAGAATGGACTCACGGCGTTCACGCTCAGCCTTCATCTGCTTTTCCATTGCGTCCTGAATTTCACGGGGCGGGAGAATATTTTTAAGCTCAACTCGGTTGATTTTAATACCCCATTTATCCGTAGCAACATCAAGAATAGCTGTAATTCTTGTGTTGATTACATCACGGGAGGTAAGCGTGCTGTCAAGCTCCATTTCACCGATTATGTTACGGAGAGTTGTTGCGCTGAGGTTTTCGATAGCCATAAGCGGATTTTGTACGCCGTAGGTATAAAGCTTTGAGTCGGTTACCTGAAAGAAAACAACGGTGTCAATCTGCATGGTAACGTTATCCTTGGTTATAACAGGCTGGGGCTTAAAGTCAACTACATGCTCCTTAACGGAAATTTTGTTTGCAACCTTGTCGATAAAGGGAACGAGAAAATGTATGCCTGCTTTCCAGGTGGTAAGATATGTACCCATTCTCTGAATTACATATTCGTGAGCCTGAGGTACAATCTTGATATTTGAAATCAAGAAAAGAATGATAAAAATAATAATTCCTAAAATTACTAATGTCGGTTCCATAAAATCCTCCTTAATTTTCAGGGGCAACAATAAGCTTTGCGCCCGAAATTGACTTTACAACTACTTTTTGACCTTTTTCGATGGGAGTACCGTTTTCCGAAACAGCCAGCCAGTCAACCCCGTCAACGCTCACTCTTCCTCCTGCGGTGTCCGGAACAATATCAATCTGAACAGTACCGATTTTCCCGATATTCATATCGGAATTTGTCGGGATAACCCTGTTGTTGAGATATTTTTTAACCACAGGTCTTGTAAATACAAGCAGAATGACGGCGGTCACAAGGAACAGCGTAACCTGAAGCCACATAGGCGCTCCCAGCAGGGAAGCGACAAAAGCAACCGCAGAGCCTGCCACAAACCAGATTGCAACGAGCTGAGGGGAAGCCACTTCAACAATGGTCAGAATGACAAACAGAGCCGCCCAAAGAATAATTTCGCTATTCATTTTTTCACCTCCGTAAAGGTTTCTGATGCGGTGCTTTCACACCTGAAGATATTATATCATAAGACAAGTGAAAATTCAATATATTGTAAAGCAAAAGTTGACACAATGGGCGGTTTGTTGTATAATCAAGCCGTAAGATGTCCCCCGCCTCTAAGGCGGCGGGTTCCATTTCAGTCTTTCAGTAGGGGTAAGAGTCCCCTACTGAAACCCTGAGGAGCTAAAGCTCCCTGCGGCGATTGCAATTGTCGCAGCCTGATTAAGCGAGCTTATCAGGCTTTGCTCCGATTTAAATACAAGTAAAAGAAAGCCTCGGCGGTGATGTGTTGAAGATAAGGGTTGCGAATTTTAATATAGATATTGTTC
>JBJESI010000033.1:0-3210 GCA_051882715.1 Oscillospiraceae bacterium | reverse complement strand
GAGTGATTTCGATACCTGCTTCACGAAGCTTGGTGATTTATCCGAAAAGATGCTCCACATCTATTACCATTCCCGGTCCCATTACGTTTACGGTTTCGTCACGCAAAATTCCGGAGGGGAGAAGGTTAAGAATGAATTTTCCTCTTTCGTTTACAACGGTGTGACCTGCGTTATTGCCGCCTTGGTAACGAATAACGATATCGTATTTTTGCGACAGAAGGTCTACCATACGGCCTTTGCCCTCATCGCCCCAGTTGATTCCTACAACAGCAGTTAACATTTTGTTCTCCTTTCAATAAGGGGCATTGCCCCGTAAATCGAGCGTGCCGCTTATCAGGCGGCGCTTGTGCCGATAATTAAACCTTTATTTCAATATCCACACCCATCAAATCCTTGTTTGCCTCTATAACGGGGAGAATATTTTCCTTGATGAAGGCTTCCGTCTGTTCGGGAGCGCATCCGATGAAGTTTTCCACATTGATTATATCATGAATTTCATCTTTTGTTAAGCCGAATCTTTCATCCTCAAGAATTAAATCTATGAGGTTGTTTTCTCTGCCCTTAAGCTTAATTTCCTTGGCAACGGCAACGGAATGCTCACGGATAGCCTCGTGAAGCTGCTGACGGTCCTTGCCCTTGTGCTTTACGCAGTACATCATTATGTTTTCGGTTGCCATAAAGGGAAGCTCCTCACGCAGATGCTTATCCATAACCTGAGGATAAACCGTTCCGTTTGAAACCACGTTGATATAAAGCGAAAGAATTGAATCTACGGCAAGGAAAGCCTCGGGAATGCTTATGCGGCGGTTGGCTGAGTCGTCAAGAGTCCTTTCGAGCCACTGGGTGGAAGCGGTGATTGCCGGGTTAAGAGCGTCAACCATTACATACCTTGCGAGTGAAGCAATTCGCTCGCATCTCATGGGATTGCGCTTGTAGGCCATAGCCGATGAGCCGATTTGCTTGGACTCAAAGGGCTCGTCAAATTCCTTAAGATGAGAAAGCAGACGAATATCTCCTGCAAATTTGCAGGCGCTCTGGGCAATTCCCGAAAGAGCGGAAAGTACAAAATAGTCTACTTTTCTTGTATAGGTCTGACCTGAAACGGCCATAACCTTGTTTTCAAAGCCCATCTTTTGCGCAATACGCATTTCAAGCTCTTTAACCTTAGCGTGATCGCCCTCAAAGAGATTGAGGAAGCTTGCTCCGGTACCTGTTGTACCCTTGCATCCGAGAAGCTTCAGAGAGTCGATAACAAAGTCGATGTGCTCAAGGTCCATAATGAGATCCTGCGCCCACAGGGTTGAACGCTTTCCTGCGGTGGTAGGCTGAGCCGCCTGAAAATGTGTATAAGCAAGAGTGGGGATATTTTTGTTTCTTTCTGCAAACTCGCCGAGAGCGGCAATAGCGTTTATAAGCAGCTTTTTTATCTGCAAAAGAGCGTCCCGCATAACGATAATATCGGTGTTGTCGCCCACATAGCAGGACGTAGCGCCTAAATGGATAATCGGCTTTGCGTCGGGACAGCATTCGCCGTAGGTATGAACGTGAGCCATAACATCGTGCCGAAACTGCGACTCGTATTCGGCAGCTTTTTTATAGTCGATGTCGTAGATATGCTCTTTCATCTGTGCAATCTGCTCGTCGGTAATGTCAAGACCAAGCTCTTTTTCGCTTTCTGCAAGGGCAATCCAAAGCTTGCGCCATGTAGAGAATTTTGTGTCTGCGGAAAAGATTTTCTTCATCGTGTCGCTGGCATAACGGGTGCAAAGGGGATTTTCGTAGATGTCGTTCATATTATTACTCCTGTTCTTCTTTTTCTAATGCCGCTTTAACAAGTCCCTTAAATAACGGGTGCGCTCTGTTGGGCCTGCTCTTAAATTCAGGATGGAACTGAACGCCCACATAGAATTTATTTTCAGGAACCTCAACGGTTTCCACAATGCGTCCGTCGGGAGAAGTTCCGCTGATAACCAATCCGTTTTCAGTCAGGACTTCACGGTAATCATTGTTGAATTCGTAACGGTGACGGTGACGCTCGTGAATGAGGTCGGACTGATAACATTCGAGAAGCTTTGTTCCCTCGGCGATTTTGCAGGGATAAGCTCCGAGTCTGAGAGTGCCGCCCTTGTCGATTTCATCGTTCTGGTCGGGCATAAAGTCGATAACCTTGTTTTTGCAGTTTTCATCAAACTCGCCGGAATTTGCGTCGGATATATTGCAGACATGTCTTGCGAATTCGATAACCGCAATCTGCATACCCAGACATATTCCGAGGAAGGGGACATCGTTTTCACGGCAGTATTTTGCGGTTGCGATTTTTCCCTCAATACCTCTGTTGCCGAAGCCGCCGGGAACAACGATACCGTCGCAGCAGCCCAAAACCTCGGAGGCGTTTTCGTCATTAACGGTTTCGCTGTCAATCCATTCTATCTGCATTCTCGCACCGTTTACATAGCTTGCATGGCGGAGCGCCTCCGCTACCGAAAGATAAGCGTCGTGGAGCTGAACATATTTGCCGACAATGCCGATTGTAACTTTTTTGGTGCGGTTCTTGATGTTTTCAATCATTTTATTCCAATCTTCGAGGTCGGGCTTGTCCGCGTTGATTCCGAGCTCACGGCAGACAATGTCGGAGAAATGATTTTTCTCAAGCATAATCGGAGCCTCGTAAAGAATGGGAATAGTCATATTTTCGATAACGCAGTCCTGCTTTACATTGCAGAAAAGAGCAATTTTTCTGAAAATAGATTCTTCAAGGGGAACATCGCATCTTAAAACTATGATGTTGGGGTGGATTCCCATACCCTGAAGCTCTTTTACGGAGTGCTGAGTAGGCTTTGACTTATGCTCCTCGCTTCCCGAAAGGAAGGGAACAAGGGTAACGTGAATGTAAAGAGAATTTTCTCTGCCTACCTCAAGGCCCACCTGACGGATAGCCTCAAGGAAGGGCTGGCTTTCAATGTCGCCTGTTGTACCGCCGATTTCGGTGATTACAACATCTGCGTCCGTTTTCTTGCCCACGCTGTATATAAATTCCTTGATTTCGTTTGTGATGTGGGGGATAACCTGAACGGTTTCGCCGAGGTATTCGCCTCTGCGCTCCTTGTTAAGAACATTCCAGTAAACCTTTCCGGTGGTGAGGTTTGAGAATTTGTTAAGGTTTTCGTCGATAAATCTTTCGTAATGTCCGAGGTCGAGGTCGGTTTCCGC
>JBJESI010000032.1:6540-15135 GCA_051882715.1 Oscillospiraceae bacterium | reverse complement strand
GCCTGACTCCCGCCCAACAGGTTATAAAAATTGTCAACGAAGAGCTTTGCGCTCTTATGGGCGGCGAAAATTCAAAAATCAACTTTCCCTCGAAGCCGCCTTGTGTAATCATGATGTGCGGTCTTCAGGGAAGCGGTAAGACCACTCATTCCGCAAAAATCGCGAAGCTTTTGAAATCTCAGGGCAAAAGGCCCTTGCTTGTCGCTTGCGACGTTTACCGTCCTGCGGCGATAAAACAGCTTCAGGTTGTGGGCGAAAAGGCAGGAGTAAAGGTTTTTGAAATGGGACAAATTGATCCCGTGAAAATCGCCTGCGAAGCGGTAAAGCACGCCAAGGACTACGGCAACGATGTGGTTATTCTCGATACGGCGGGCAGACTTCACATAGACGAGCAGCTTATGCAGGAGCTCAAAAACATCAAATCAGCAGTAGAGCCCAGCGAAATTCTGCTTGTTGTGGATTCGATGACAGGTCAGGACGCAGTAAATGTGGCAGAGTCCTTTAACAATGCTTTGGGCATCGACGGAGTTGTTCTCACAAAGCTTGACGGCGATACAAGAGGCGGCGCAGCGCTTTCGGTTCTTGCGGTAACGGGCAAGCCTGTTAAATTTGCCGGCATCGGTGAAAAGCTGGACGACATCGAGCCCTTTCATCCCGAAAGAATGGCGTCGAGAATTTTGGGAATGGGCGATATGCTCACTCTTATTGAGAAGGCTCAGACGCAGTATGACGAGGCGCAGGCTAAAAAGCTTACCGAAAAGCTTAAGGAAAGCAGCTTCGATTTAAACGATTTGCTGGAGCAGATGCAGCAAATTCAGAAAATGGGACCCTTAAAGTCGATAATTTCAATGCTCCCCGGAGCAAATAAGATAAACGAGGACGATATTGACGAGCGTGCGCTTTTGAAAACACAGGCGATAATAACTTCAATGACGCCGAAAGAGCGTGCAAAACCGTCCATAATCAACCCGTCAAGAAAAAGGCGCATTGCGGCGGGCTGCGGTATGAAGGTGGAGGATGTAAACCGCCTTTTGAGGCAGTTCGAGCAAATGCAGAAGCTTATGAAGCAGCTTAACCCCAAAGGCAAGCGCCGCCGCAGATTCGGCGGATTCGGCGCTATGGGCGGAGGAATGGGCGGCTTCCCCATGTAACGGTTTTACCCGAAAGGTTAAAATAAATAATGAAAAATTTCCGACGGAGGTGAAAATAATGGCAGTAAAAATCAGACTCAGAAGAATGGGCGCAAAGAAGGCTCCCTTCTACCGTATCGTTGTTGCTGATTCAAGATTCCCCAGAGACGGTCGTTTTATCGAAGAGCTCGGTACTTATGACCCTACTAAGGACCCTTCAATCATTTCTCTCGACGCTGACAAGGCTAAGGAATGGATTGCAAAAGGCGCTCAGCCCACAGACACAATGAAGAAAATTTTGAAAATCAACGGCATTATCTAATGTCCGCAGAATGAACGGAAGCGGACGGCACCGTCGCTTCCGGTTTGCTTTCTGCAGGAGGAGAAATCATGGAAGAATTATTAAAGCAGATAGTCGGAGAGCTTGTTGAGGATAAGGACGCTATTTCCGTGACCGTGGACGAGCCCGATGAAGAGGGTACTATCGTATATCATCTTCACGTGGCGGCTGACGACATGGGCCGTGTAATCGGCAAGCAGGGACGTATTGCAAAGGCGATGCGTACAATTATGCGTGCGGCGGCAGGCAGACAGAACCAGAAAATAATGGTCGAAATCGACTGATTTGTTTAAAATAAAGACAGCTTCAGCCTGCTTATGCAGGCTGTTTGTATATTACTGAAAAAGAGGTGTGATGATGGATATAATCTCCGGGGCGGAGCAAAACGGCTACGCTGTGCTTTTAGGCGACGCCTTTGAGCTTGTTAAGTCCGTCCCCGACGAAAGCGTTCATTTTGTCGTAACGGACCCGCCGTATTTTATCGACGGTATGGACGGCGACTGGGACGACGGCAAGCTTGTCTCCAAGGCGAAAAAAGCCGGGGTTATCGGAAGTCTCCCTGTCGGAATGAAGTTTGACAAACGCCAGGGCGAGAGGCTTCAGGCGTTTATGGAGGATATGGCAAAGGAGCTGTACCGTACGCTAAAGCCGGGCGGATTTTGCGTGTGTTTTTCCCAGCCGAGGCTTTATCATCGCATGGCAATGGCGTTTGAGGACGCCGGCTTTGAGATAAGGGATATGTTCTGCTGGCAGCACGAGGGTCAGGCGAAGGCCTTTTCTCAGGATCATTTCGTCAAAAAGAGCAAGAATTACACCGAAGCGGAAAAGGAATTTATAATAAACGAGCTGGGCGGAAGAAAAACCCCTCAGCTTAAACCCCAAATGGAGCCGATGGTTTTTTGCCAAAAGCCCAAGGACGGAACCTTTGTGGAAAACTGGATGAAGCACAGAGTCGGACTTGTCGACACCTCGCAGTCGCTGGACGGCCGCTTTCCCGGCACCGTGATGCAGGTTTCCAACAAGGGAAAAAGCGATGAAAACGTAAAGCATCTGACAATCAAGCCCGTGCCCTTAATCGAGCATCTCATTCAGCTTTTTTCGCTGGAGGGACAGGTGGTTCTCGACCCGTTTTTGGGAAGCGGCTCTCACGGAATTGCCGCCGTAAATACGGGAAGACGCTTTATCGGATTTGAAAAAGAGCCGAAATATTTTGAAATGGCTAAAAAACGGTTAGGAGACGCAAAGTGCAAAAAAGATTTCTCGAAGCAGGAAAAATTGTAACCACCCATGCGCTTAAGGGCGAGGTAAAAATTCAGCCCTGGTGCGATTCGGCAGATGTTCTGACGGGGCTTGAAAAGCTCTATTTCGACAAGGGAAAAACCGAACGGAAAATCGTGTCTGCAAAGCAGTTCAAGGGAATGGCGATAATCGGTTTTGAGGGAGTTTGCTCCGTGGAGGAGGCTAATCTTCTCAGAGGGAAAATCGTCTATGCCGACAGAGCCGACCTTCACCTTGAAGAGGGAGCGTATTTTATTCAGGATTTAATCGGAATGACCGTCAGGGACGGGAACACCGACCGAGTTTACGGCAAAATATGCGAGGTTTCTCCCACAGGCGCAAACGATGTTTACCACATAAAAAATTCAGAGGGGAAAATCACGCTCATCCCTGCAATAAAGCAGGTTATCAAAAGCGTTGACCTTGAAAACGAGGTAATGCTCATCACCCCTATGGAAGGACTTTTTGAAGATGAGGATTGATTTGGCTACGCTTTTCCCCGAAATGTGCGAGGCTGTGCTTTCGGAAAGCATTATCGGCAGGGCGAGAAAAGCAAATCGCATAACCGTCTGCTGCCATAATATAAGAGATTACACGCTGGATAAGCACAACCGTGTCGACGACGCCCCCTACGGCGGCGGCATGGGAATGGTTATGCAGGCTCAGCCTATTGCAGACTGCTACCGCGCCGTATGCGGAGGGCTTGAAAAGAAGCCGAGAGCCATTTACCTCTCCCCTCAGGGGAAAACGCTTACGCAAGAGCTTTGCAGGGAGCTTGCTTCGGAGGAGCATCTGTTTTTGCTCTGCGGCCACTACGAGGGCGTTGACGAAAGAGTGCTTGAAAAGCTGGAATTTGAGGAAGTTTCCATAGGCGATTATGTTCTGACGGGCGGAGAGCTTCCGGCGCTTGTTCTTATCGACGCCGTTGCGAGAATGTGCGAGGGCGTTCTCCCCTCTGAGGAGTGCTTTACGGAGGAAAGCCATTACAGCGGGCTTTTGGAGTATCCCCAGTATACACGACCCGAGGAATGGGAGGGCATGCGAGTACCTGAAATACTGCTCACCGGGCATCATGCAAATATTGCAAAATGGCGTGCCGAGCAGTCGCTGGAGCGTACTGCGAAAAAGCGTCCCGATATGCTGGAAAAGATGAAGGGCGAATAACAAAGCCGCAACAGCCTTTTTGCGTGCGTCGCTTTCACATTTTTCGGATGTAATGAATACAATCTAATGAGCGGTAATACACTATATACAAAATTTAAAAAATATATTGAGCAAAATATACAAATCAAAGGTAAAAAAACAATCCATAATTTAAATAAATGAAGAATTTGCGAAAAAAATAAATTCAAAGGCATTTTCTTGATTGACTATTCAAAATAATTAGGTATAATAAAATTATACATTTTGATTCGGAGTTATAACCATTTAGATTATGATAGGAGAGAGCGGTATGTACGTTAAGGAAGTAATGGTTGAAAACCAGGTTGGTCTTCATGCAAGACCGGCAACTTTTTTCATTCAGAAAGCTAACGAATTCAAGTCTTCAATCTGGGTTGAGAGAGAAGAACGCAGAGTAAATGCAAAAAGCTTGCTTGGCGTTTTGTCACTGGGTATCGTCGGCGGAACACAGATCAGAATTATTGCTGACGGAGTTGACGAACAGACTGCCGTTGACGAGCTTGTAAAGCTTATCGAGAGCGGCTTTACCGATTAGTCGGATTTTGTTGCTTAAAAAATCGAACTCCGCAGGGACAATCCCTGCGGAGATTTTTTCTTTTCTTTAAGCTTTTTTGCCGGACAAACGGGTTAAAGCGAAAGAAGTGAAAGGTATCTGCTTACAAGCTCCGGGCCGAACAGAGAGCCGCAGACAAGTCCTATCGAAAGGAACGGTCCGAAGGGGATTTGCTTTTCCTTCTTTTTAATTTTAATTACAATTCCGAATATTGCCGCTAAAATACAGCCGATAAAAAATGCAAAAACAACGGCTCTTGCGCCTACGAGCAGCCCCGAGGCAAGCATCAGCTTAACATCTCCCTGTCCCATGCCGCCGAGCATGGCGAGTATAAACATCGGAACGCTTACGATAAACATTCCGAGAAGTCTTTCCTTCCAGCCTATTTCGGGGCAGATAAAGAAAGCGGCGATTCCGAGAGCGAGTATAATAATATGGAAACGGTCGGGGATTTCCATAGTGTCAAAGTCAATCATGGCAACGACCACAAGCACTGCAAAGAAAGCGCAGAAAAGAACGGTATGCAGTATCCCGCTTAAATCGAGAAAACCGAATTTTATTACCGAAAGCAGGAATAAAACCCCCGTAAGAGCCTCTATAATAGGGTATCTGGGTGAAATCGACGCTTTGCAGTATCTGCATTTTCCCTTTAGAAAAATAAAACTGAAAAGGGGAAACAGGTCTTTCCAGCTAAGCTCGTGCATACACGTCATACAGTGGGAACGACCGAGAACGATAGTTTCTTTTTTCGGAATTCTGAATATACATACATTAAGGAAGCTTCCTATGATAATTCCGACTATAAATACGTAAATATATACAAGGGCATAAACCAATGTCATAAAAAACACCTCGGAAAAGAATTGATATAACATTATAATATCACAATGCGAAAGAAATGTCAAAATAAGCTTTTTCGGCGCAAAATCCACTGCCGAATTGACACTCAAGGGGCACTTGAATTTGTCAATAGGTAAAATTAACAAAAATTTCGAGAAATAATTGTGCAATAATATGGTCAAAAAAGCGAAAAAAACTCTTGAAATTTTTGTATAAAAATATTATAATAATGTTACCACAAAAGCGGAGGCACAAAATGTTAGGTTCTACAATGGAACAGCTGCTGCTTGAAAGAGGCATGATAACTCAGGCCCAGCTGGACTTGGCAAACATCAAGCTTGATGAACTTCGTCAGGAAGGCAAGAAGGCAAAAATCGGCGATGTACTCATTGATCTTGAATATGTTGATGAAACTGAATATTGCAAGCTTCTTTCCGAGAAGCTTAGAGTTCCGTATGTGGATCTTGACGATTACGATATTTCTCTTGCGGCGGCGAATAAAATCCCCGTTGCGGTAGCGAGAAAATATACGGTTCTTGCGATTGCCGAGAACAACAACGTTCTCACCATTGCGACAAACGACCCGATTGATTTTTACTCGCTGGAGGAAATCAAGATGGTCACGGGAATGGAGTACGACCCTGTTCTCGCCTCCAAGTCGCAGATTATCGAAAACATCGGCAAGATTTACTCGATGCAGAGCGTTAACAGCGTTCTCGAGGATGTAAACAAAGAATATTCCGAAGAAGCGGAGGAGCTTAACGAACAGCTCTTGGAAGAAGTCGCTTCCGGTGAAAGAGTTGACAGCGCACCTGTTGTTAAGCTTGCAAACAGCATTGTTGAAAACGCTTACAGAGCAGGCGCTTCCGATATACATATCGAGCCTTATTCCACAAGAATGAGGGTCAGAATAAGAATTGACGGCGACATGGTTGAGCTTATGCAGTTAAGCCCTCAGATTCATGCTTCGCTGACCACAAGACTTAAAATCCTCGGCGGAATGAACATCGCCGAAAGAAGAATACCGCAGGACGGACGATTTGCTTATTCAATCGACAACACCTCGCTTGACGTTCGTGTATCGTCCCTTCCTACCGTACACGGTGAAAAAATCGTTATTCGTTTGCTCAGCACGGGCGACAGCAAAATCCGCGGAATGCACGAGCTCGGAATGACGGATTACAACCTTGAAATGATGAATTCAATCATCAAATCCCCTCACGGCGTAATGCTTGTAACGGGACCTACGGGAAGCGGTAAGTCAACAACGCTTTATGCGGTATTACAGCAGCTTTCAAGACCGGAAGTAAACCTTATCACGGTTGAAGACCCTGTCGAGAAGCAGATTGACAATATAAACCAGGTTCAGGTTAACGCAAAGGCGGGAATGACCTTTGCGGCGGCTCTCCGTTCAATTCTCCGTCAGGACCCTGACGTAATAATGATCGGTGAGATCCGTGACGGCGAGACTGCCGAAATCGCAGTAAGAGCCGCTATTACCGGACACTTGGTGCTTTCCACAATACATACTAACGACGCCGCTTCTACGGCTACCCGTCTTGTAGATATGGGAATTCCCCCGTACATGGTTGCGTCCTCGCTTGTAGGACTTCTTGCACAGCGACTTGTTAAGATACTTTGTCCTCACTGCAAGAAAGAAAAAATCACAGACCATGCGGATATGGAGCTTCTCGGAATAAAAGAGCCGGCGAAGATTTACGAAGCGGTCGGCTGTGAAGAGTGCAACAACACAGGCTACCGAGGCAGAACGGCTATTTACGAGATTATCGTAACGAATCAGGAGATAAAACAGCTTATTTCCGACGGCGCTACGGCGGACGAAATCAACGTTGCGGCTCAGAAAAACGGTACAAAGCTCCTCAGGGACAACGCCGCCGAGCTTGTACTCCAAGGCAGAACGACAATAAACGAGCTCATAAGAGCAACATATAAGGTATAGAAGCAGAGGTGATTCCATTGGATTTGAATGTATTGCTTGATGAAGCAAGAAATTCAAAATGCTCTGACCTTCATTTTACTGTGGGACTTCCGCCTGTTGTAAGACAGCACGGTAAGTTAAAAAGGCTGACAAATTATCCTGTTTGCGATGAAGCGGCTGTTATGGGAATTGTTGACCAGATGGTTAACGATAACCACAGAAAAATAATCGCAAGCGGCGAAGACTGTGACCTTTCCTATGTAACCGATAAAGGCTTCAGAAACAGAGTTAATATATATCACCAAAAGGGTAACACGGCGGTTGCCATACGTCTTTTGAGAGATACCATTCCGACATTCGAGGAATTGAATCTCCCGAGCGTGCTCGGCGAATTTGCATTAAAGCCCAGAGGACTTGTTCTTGTAACAGGACCTACCGGAAGCGGTAAATCAACAACCCTTGCGGCGATGATCGACCATATTAACACACATAAAAGCGACCATGTAATAATTGTTGAAGACCCGATAGAGTATGTTCACCAGCACAAAATGTGTATGGTAAACCAGCGTGAGGTCGGTGCGGATGTAACATCCTTTGCAGCGGCTCTGCGCGGCGCTCTTCGTGAGGACCCTGACGTTATCCTCGTCGGAGAAATGCGTGACTACGAAACGATTCAGGCAGCGATAACGGCGGCTGAAACGGGACATCTTGTAATGTCAACGCTTCATACGACGGACGCAGCTTCGACAATCGACAGAATTATCGACGTTTTCCCGCCCCATCAGCAGCAGCAGGTAAGAACTCAGCTTGCAAGTATTCTTGTTGGCGTATGTTCTCAGCAGCTTGTTCCGACGGCGGACGGAAACGGCCGTGTAGCGGCTCTTGAAATTCTTGTGGCAACAGACGCAGTCGCTTCTATGATAAGAGAAAACAAAACCCACCAGATTAACAACGCTATTCAGACAGGCCGTTCGCTGGGAATGTTGTCCCGCGATCAGGAGCTTGCAAGGCTTGTTAAGAACGGTACAATCTCTAAGGAAGAGGCAAGAAGCCGTGTATCAAGCCTTGAAGATTTCGTAAGATTCCTTCAGGCAAACGATACGATATGGTAAGCCTTGGGGCTTACGCCGTAAACCCGGCAATTAAAATCGGAAAAGTGTGTTCACTAACACTTTTTAATAAAAATTTATTTTCTTAAAGGAGAGAATTGTCATGAAATTCTTAAACAGAATGAAATCTAAAAAAGGTTTCACACTTATCGAGTTGATCGTTGTTATCGCAATCATCGGTATCTTGATGGCTATCCTTATCCCTTCACTTATCGGATACATCA
>JBJESI010000032.1:0-6440 GCA_051882715.1 Oscillospiraceae bacterium | reverse complement strand
TTCCTACAATTTGTCATTTTCGACGAAATAAATTTATTTTTCAATTAGTACTTGAAAAAGCTTTATAGGGCGTGTATAATACTTAACAGAAGAAGAATGAAAATTTATACAAAATTTACGGAGATAATGATATGATTCGTTTAAGGAATAAAAAAAACGGCTTTACGCTAATTGAACTTATTGTTGTTATTGCAATTATCGGAATACTTATGGCAATTCTCATTCCGTCTCTTATCGGATATATCGGAACGGCAAAGATAAGACAGGCCGAAAGCAATGCAAAAACTGCCTACAATGCAATCAGCGCCTATATTGCCAACGCAAGCACCAAGGACGACGGCTTTATCGCTTTGAAGGATGAGGATGACAGCGCTTATTATAATGATATAATCAATGCGGTTACCGCAGACGGCGGACAGCTCGGAACCGAATGGGCGGGAAAAATCGGCATCGGCAAAAGCGCAGTGGGAATTATTGCGGTGTGGGCTGATAACGGCGTTATTCCCGAGGGCAAAACTCAGTATTCCCACAGCGATGCGGATAACAACGGCACATGGGCGACTTACCCCACCGAAACGGCTTGGATAGGCAGTATCTATTTTGACAGCACAGCCGCCGCTTCGAGTGTATCCGACTAATCGAAACAGCTTTTCTTTAGCTTGTAAAATCCGATCCGCCTTTAGTGCGGTTTCAGAAAATCCCCTTGAAAAACAAACCTGCCGCAGGGAGCGCTCCCTGCGGCAGGTTTGGCTTTTATATGTGTTTACGTTCCATATTGTTTTTATCGGTGCGGATTTTTGTCTTTATGCAGTTTCCGAGAGCGCATAAGAAAGGCGCAGAAAATCGTCCATTTCAAGCTGCTCGGCTCTGGAGTTTAAGGGTATTCCGGCTTTTATTAAAATTTGCGAAATTTCATCCTTGCTCTTTCCCAGTCCCCCGCAAAGGGAATTGGCAAGAGTCTTTCTTCTTTGCCCGAACGCCGCCTTAACCGCCTTAAAAAACAGCTTTTCGGCTTCGGGAGAAAGCGGAGTCTTATCATGAACATCAAGCCTTATAACTGCCGAATCCACATTGGGCGACGGCATAAAGCTGCCTCTCGACACATCGAAAAGCTTCGTCGGAGTGCTGAAATAATTTACCGCGACGGTTACCGCGCCCGCTTCCCTCGTGCCTAATTTTGCACATATTCTGTCGGCGGCTTCTCGCTGTACCATAACCGTAATCGAGCGAACGGGAAGTCTGTCCTCCAAAAGCTTCATCAGAATGGGACTTGTTATGTAATAGGGAAGATTGGCGCATACTACCACATCCAAGCCCTGAAATTCCTCGCTGATGATTTTCTTCAAATCGGTTTTCATAACATCTGCGTTGATGATTTTTATATTGTCAAATTCCGCAAGGGTTTTGTCGAGAATAGGAAGAAGCCTTGCGTCGATTTCAACTGCCACAACCTTTTCGGCGATTTTCGCAAGCTCGCTTGTGAGAACTCCGATTCCTGTTCCGATTTCGATAACGCCTGCGCCTCTCGCTCCGCCCATTTCCGCTATTTTAGGGCATACCGACGGGTTTATAATAAAGTTTTGCCCGAGGGCTTTTGAAAAAGTGAAGCCGTTTTCCTCAAAAAGGGCCTTTATGTTTGAAATTTTTGTTAAATCGGACATAAGTCCTCCTTTGCTTCTTGTAATTTGCGAAACTTTGTGATATACTAAAGCAAATCCTGAATAAAGGGGTGCTTTAAATGAACAGAAGAGATAAAATAAACTACTATCTTGACATTGCCGAAACCGTTCTTGAAAGGGGCACGTGCCTGAGAAGAAATTTCGGCGCAGTCATTGTTAAAAACGATCAGATTATTTCAACGGGCTACACCGGTGCGCCCAGAGGTACCGCTAACTGCAGCGACACGGGAGTTTGCGCCAGGGAAAAGCTTAATATCCCCAAGGGACAAAGATATGAGCTTTGCCGCTCGGTTCACGCCGAGATGAACGCAATTATTGCGGCGGCGAGAAACGATACAATCGGCGCTTCGCTGTACCTTGCCTGTCACGATGCCAAAACCGGCGAGCTCTACGGAGATGTGGAGCCCTGCATGATGTGCAAAAGGTTTATTATCAACGCAGGAATAGAAACGGTGTTTATCCGCAAAACCCATGACGAATATATTTCGATAAATGTTGAAGATTGGGTTGCACGTGAGGAGGACCTCACAACGGGCTACTGATTTTGCGTGTGAAAACATTTTGTTATTCTGAAGGCTCTCCGCTTTGCGGAGAGCCTCTGCTTGTTTTGGTGCGACCAAGCCTGTAAGCCGGGTTCTGTCGTGTATGGTCATCTATCTAGGCCGAACATCGCTGTTCGGCTCGAGCCACCTATTTCCGAAAAGCACGCCGAGCAGACGCATAAGCCTTTCGGTTCCATACGGTGTTGCATCGGATAGGGTTTACATGGCGGCGCAGTCTCCTGCGCCCCGGTGAGCTCTTACCTCGCCTTTCCACCCTTACCTCAAAAGAGGCGGTATATCTCTGTTGCACTTGCCCTGATGTCGCCATCGGCAGCCGTTAGCTGTTATCCTGCTCTGTGATGCCCGGACTTTCCTCGTGCATTGCACGCGACCATACGGCTTACTCGCAGAGTTTATTATACACCGTTTTATTCTCTTTGTAAAGGAACGGCGTGGATTTATTAACAAGAAATTTATAGCTCTTTGTTGGTTTTGCACAAAGAAAGAGCAAATATTTAGATGAATTCATATAATTTCTTAAAACTATTGCATATTTTTTGATAAAATGATATAATTATTTTACTAATTTATAGTATGGATTTTTATATTAGGAGGTGGTGCCGTGTGAAAACGTTCGCTTACACTGCGAGAGATAAGACGGGCAAAACCATTAAGGGGACCATGCAGATGGAAACTTCGGAGGCTCTGCTTGAAAAGCTGCAGGCGTCCGGTCTTTTTTGCATGGATTACAGAGAGGTAAAACAGTCGAAGGGTCAGAAAACGACCAAGTTTAAAACGGCTGAGGTTGCTTTTTTTTGCCGTCAGTTAAGCTCAATGCTCACGGCGGGTCTTACGCTTGTAAAGGCAATGGACATTCTTTACAAGGAGCAGGAGGACAAAAAGAAAAAGCAAATCCTCATGGAGATTTATGAGGATATCCAAAAGGGTAAATCCCTATCCGACGCCATGGTTTCTCAGGGCGACGCATTCCCGGAGCTGCTCGTAAGCATGATTGCCGCAGGCGAGTCCAGCGGTACGCTTGATTCGGTTATGACAAGAATGTCCGAGCATTACGCCAAAGAGGGAAAAACAAAGAACAAGGTTAAGTCCGCAATGATGTATCCTATGATTTTGGGTATTATCACGGTCGTAATGGTTATCGGTATTTTCACCATGATCATGCCGCAGTTTATGAATATGTTCAAGGACGCCGAGATGCCCTTCCTCACTTCGATTATGATGGGCATAAGCACTTTCCTAAGAACAAAGTGGTACATTTATGTCCCCATTCTTGTTGCGGCTATAATCGCTCTAAAGTATTGGCTTTCAACCACGGCGGGACGCTATTCCTTCGATAAGCTTAAAATTTCGATGCCGGTTATCGGTCCGCTTATGGTTAAGATTTATACAGGCCGTTTTTCAAACACGCTTTCAACAATGTATTCAAGCGGCGTTCCGATGATTGAATGTCTCGAGCGTGCGGCGGCGGTACTCAGCAACACCTACATAACCGACAAATTCACGCAGGTTATTACAAATGTTAAATCGGGCGAAGCCATTTCAAGCGCTATTGCAAAGACGGGAATTTTTGAATCCATGTTCTGCTCCATCATTTATGTCGGTGAGGAATCGGGCTCTCTTGACAATATCCTGAGGTCCACCGCGGAGTATTACGAGGAAGAATCGGATTCCGCTATTCAGAGAATGGTATCCTTGCTTGAGCCTGTTATGATTATCGTTCTCGGTGTTGTAATCGGTCTTGTAATTGCGTCCGTTCTTCCGGCTATGTACAGTATGTTCGACAGCGTTTCACAATAAAACAGAGAGGTGAATTTCAGTGATTTCAATAGATTTTACAGACAGCCTGGCGAAAATCGCCGTTGGCTCCTTTAAAAACGGCTCGGTAACCGTTACAAATGCATTTACCGTAAATCTTACCGAGGGAATGATTACAAACGGCTTTATCGTTGACGCTCCGCAGATTTGCGCGGTGCTCAGGGAGGCTTTGAGAGCCAATCAGATTAAGGAAAAGGAAGTCGTTGTCAGCATTTCTTCAAACCAGATTGTTCTGAAGGACCTTTCGGTTCCCAAAACAAGAGGCGACCAGTTCAACATAATGGTGCACAACCAGATTAAGTCCGAAATGGGCATTAACGATGATTACAATATTTCTTACACAATCATCGGCGAGAACAAGAACGACGCTTCAAAGGTAGATGTTTTTGCAACGGCTTGCCCGCAAAGACTTGTTGACGGCTATGTAGGGTTGTTTGAGACCTTCGGTCTGAAGCTTGTCGGCGTAAACATCACAAGCAGCTGTATTACAAGAATTCTCGGCACCGATCCTGATTTTGAAGCAAAGATGCCCCTGCTCGTAGCGCAGATTGACAAGAACTTTATAAACATCAACATCTTCGCAGGCGGACAGCTTGTTTTCTCCAGATACGTAAACGTTGACCAGACGGAGCTTAAACTTACTGACAACTATCTTGAGAAAACAACATATGATAATGTATTCAGGATGCTTCAGTTCTTCAACGCACAGCATGATGAGCAGATAAAGAACGTAATCCTGTACGGCGCAGTTGAAAACAGCGAAATAATGATAAAAGCCATCGGCCAGCTCGGCGTAGATGTTTCCGTAATGAATCAGCCCGCAAGCGTAAGCTCCTTTGCAGGCTTTGATTTCAACAACTACGCAAACGCAGTCGGCGCTATCTTCAAAAGAAACAAGGATACAGAGCACATCAACCTGCTTGAATCCGTTTCCGCTCAGGGAAGCAGCCAGAGCAAGATGTTTACCATGATTCTTCTTATTCTTGTTTTGGGAAGCGCGCTTCTTATCGGTCTTACCTTCCTGTACGCATTCATTTCCACAAAGTCGTACGAGAAAAAGACGGAGGCAATCGAAACCTACATAACGGAGCAGCAGCCTAATATCGACAGAGTCACCGCAAAGGAGGCGCTTCTTGTTGCAAAGCAGGGCTTCCGTGATATGGCTGAAAACGCAAGCAGCGCATATGCTTCAAGACCTGTTCTTTCAAGAGAAGCATTCTCGCAGATTGAAAACTGCCTGAACGGCAAAGGAAAAATCATCAGCGTCAGCTACACGGATTCCGACCTGACAATCAGCATTGAAGCAACGAGCAGAATCAACGCTTCAAACTTTGCAGAGGATTTGAATAAGACAGGTTACTTTGATGATGTAACCTACAACGGATACACGGTATCGAATGAGGTTGTAACATCTCAGGTAATATTAAAAATCAAAGGCGGTGACAAATAATGCTTAACAGATTAACAAAACAGGAACGTGTAATGCTCATAGTACTGGTAACTGTTGTAATATGGGCAGTAGGTATTTTTGCAGTAATCAGACCGTCCTTGGCAAACAGAACCGAAGCAATATCAGATTTTGAATCGGCTGAAGCAAAGAAGATTGAGGTTGACACAAAGCTTGCAAGCGAAAAACAGCTTGACAACGATATTTCAGCCGCAGAGAAGAAAATGGCGGAATTCCTTTCGGTATTCTTCAAGCCTTCGGAAAACTTTGATGTAGACCAGTACCTTTTTGAGAGATTTGAAAAAAATCAGCTTTCAATAAACAGCTTCCAGATTGCCGACGCAGTTGTAATGCCTATGGAATTTTATTTGTACATAGCGCCGGTAAACAGCTATCCTTTGGGCGACTACGCAAAGCTTAACAGACTTCCGGCGGCTGAGCAGACTGCCCAAACCACGGAAGAAACAACCGACGGCGAAGCGGCTGAAGGAACGGAGTCAACCGAGGCAACGCAGGAAGCTACCGCTGCGGTAAACGAATCCGTTGAAAAGCAGATTGTAACGGTAAGCTTTGTAGGCAGCTATGATAACGTCAAGGCTTTTGCTCAGACGGTTGCAGACGATTCACATTCACTTACACTTACAGGTCTTACTTTAACTCAGGCAGAGGGCGGTCAGTGGAACGGCTCTGTAACGCTTGAATACATTTCAGTAGATTACGATTAATGGCAAAAACAGAAGGGAGATGAGTAAAATTGAATAATATACTCCTCCAAAGGGCGGTCAACAAAAAGGGAAGCGTACTGTTTTCGGTTTTGTGTGTAATGACGTTTGTTGTCCTGCTTGCTTCTATTGCGCTCGCCGTCACAACAAGTGCAAATCAGAGTATGGTATACGAAGTTAAGGAACAGCAGGCATACTATACCGCAAAATCGGC